>PDQY01000093.1 GCA_002746795.1 Chloroflexota bacterium
GGCCACTTCTGCTTTTGTCGGGATAAATTCTGTTGTGGGGGGGATGGCCGCGGCAACTCCTTGTGTGGTTGAGGTGCAAGCTGTGGTGAGGAGGATGAGGATGATGGTAACGGCCGTTATGTTTAAGAAATAGTGTGGCTTGTGTGATGGTGCATTGTGGAGGAGCATTATTCACTCTCTACAGTTTCCAGGATGGTGTTTAGCATCATTAAGGCTGTCAGGTCGCTTACGGGATAGCCTCGTTCTAGCACTTCAGGATTGGTGTAATCGTTGGTGTCGTGCATGGTGAGGTGGGCGTTATCCCCACTCAAGCCACGAAGCGGCATGGTGTTGGCTAGCAGGTCAAAATCCCATAAGGGCACGGCATACTCTTCAGATAAATCACGGACGATTTGATTGTTGGTGTTTTTTTCATCATCAAAGCGATCATTTTTGGTACCCAGAATGGGCACGATGCCTTGATCGATCAATGACTCGAGGAGTTGGCGCAGATTGGCTTCCATCGCGGAGGGCACACTGTCGTTTGTGCCCATGCGGATGATGAAGATGCTGGGATTATGATGACGGATTTCGCAGGCGACCACGTCTTCTTCTGGTTCGCAGTACTTTTCATCTGGCCAACCCAGTTCATACAAGGTACGGAAGGAAAGCCCCACATGGGCTGATTGCCCATATCGGGAAAAACTGCCTGCAAAATGATCAATAGTGGGTTGGAGGTAGTCGTAAATACCCAGGTTGTAATTGTCGCTGTCGAAGCGTGCCAGGAAATGGGGGGTGAGGACTACGCTGTCACCAATTTTGGAGAATGCATAGGGATTGCGTTGTTGTGTTTTACCGTTGGCGTAGATTTCTCGAACATGTTCGGCGACATTTTCGGGCATGATTAAGAAATCATTTAGGGCGATACCATTGACCATCTGGTTTTCAGGAATTGGTGTGGGGGTGGGCAGCGGCGTGGCCGTGGGCGGGGGTGTTGGGGAAGCTGGAATTTCGGTTGGTGTGGCGGTGGGGGGAACGGCCGTTTCTGTTGCTGCTTCTGCTGGGGCTGAGGTGGCGTCTGGGACGGCTATAGAGGTGCTGTTTTCTGTTGTTTGGGCTGCTTGTTTGCTTGAGCCACAAGCCGCTAGCCCTAGAATCCATGTGAGTAATAAAATGTTGCGTATAGAGATCTTCATTAAAACCCCTGATAAATCCACTGTGGCGCACTATCACTTGTCATGATAATCAGCAGGAGGATGATCATACAAAGCCCTAGAGCCAGCAGATTTTCTTGATTAAATATTTTACGGAGCATGACTATGAATGTTGAATGATGAATGTGGCGTTCCTGCTCATCTTTCATCTTGCCTAACTGCTTTCGCCACACCATTTCCATTCACCATCTTCTTTGACAACGCGATAAGCGGTGAGGGGGAACTCTGTGTCTTCACTGCCGTAAGTGGCCATGATGGAGCCGGTGCAGTTTACGCGGCCACCCCCTTCATCTGTGCAAGCCATGTCTTCAATGTGGACGCCGGTCACGCTTTCAAAGGTGCGGGATTCTCTTTCGAGGACGCTTTCCATTTCAGAGCAAAGTAATTGCTGAATGGTGTCGGTATCTCTGTTTGCTTTGGCTTGCAGATAGCGCTCAACTGTCTGCGCGGGGTCTGCTGTGGCCTTATTGCCACAGGCGGTCAGGATGAGTAAGAATAGTAAGCTGATTATGATTGTTTTTTTCATTTGGCTTCTTGTTTGTTTAAGCTCAGGCGTCTATGAGCAGCGTGTCAATTAGCGGCTTGTACCATGATTTGACGCAGTTCATCGAGCATCATGAGCGCGATGAGGTCGTGTACGGCATGACCGCTTTGCATGGTTTCGGGCATGGTGAAATCGTGCGGGGCTATCATCTCTTCCATGTGAACATCGTTTGGCTTTAGCCCGCGATTGGGGAGTGTTTCTGACACGATGTCAAATTCTAGGATGGGGACACTCAATTCTATGGCTAATTCTCGCAGAATGTTGTTGTTGATGTTGCCTTCTCCTTCAAACCGGTCGGCTTTGGTGACAAGAACGGGAATGACGCCATTTTCAATGCTTGTTTCTATGACTTGTTTCATGTTGTAGCGATACCCATCGGGGGAACCGGCGTCATTTGAGCCTAAACGTACAAAAATGATGCTGGGGTTGTTTAGGCGAAATTCACAGTTTAGAACATCTTCGTTAGCCTGGCACCATTTTTTGTCTGCCCATAATGGGTCAAAAACAGACCAGGAGTGCAAGCCATTTTTGGCGGAAACGCCGTAGCGGGAAAAGTGCCCGGTGAAGTGATCGATGGTGGGCTGGAGGTAGTCGTATTGTCCAAGGTTGACGTTGGCTGGATCGTCGAAGCGGCCTAAGAAGTTGGGATTAAGGGATGTGGAATCCCCGAGTTTTGAAAAGGTGGTGGCGCTGCGCCCTCGGGCTTGCCCTTCCTGGAAAATTGCAATCACATTTTGGCGTACTTCTGGTGGCAGCACCACAAAGTCTGTGACTGGAATGCCATTCACGTTGGGGAAAACGGCCGTTTCGGGAGGAGGTGTCTCAATGTTTTCGGGTATTGGGGTGTTGGTTGGTGCCGGGAGTGGTTCTGCTGTGGCTGTGGGCGGTAGTGTGGGGGGAACGGCCGTTGGTGGTTCTGAAGCAGGGTCGGTGGGCTCGGTGTTAACAGGGGGGGGCACAGTGGCAAGTGCTGCCATGGTCACAGGCGGGGCGGGTTGTGGGCTGCTGCAAGCGGTTATGGTGGCGATAGCCAGTATCATCGTTAAAAAAAGAAATGTTCGCAATTGTTGCATGTACTGTTTTAATTCCTCAAAAGTTTAGAACGTAATTATAGCCCTATTTAAAGTGTCTGGCACTTAACTTAGGTGGCCTCTGTTTCCTGGTGGATGACGGCTGCTTTGATGAATGATTGGAACAGCGGGTGGGGGCGATTAGGCCGGCTCTTAAATTCAGGATGGAACTGACTGCCTAGCATAAATGGGTGTTCACGCAGCTCTGCAATTTCAACTAAACGGCCGTTAGGAGAAACCCCGCTAAATTCTAAGCCGCTTTGTTGCAGTTGTTCACGGTAGGTGTTGTTAAATTCCCAGCGATGACGGTGCCGTTCGTAAATCAAAGATTGTTGGTAGGCTTGTGCAGCTTTTGTCCCTGGTTCTAATTTGCAGGGATAAATGCCTAAGCGCATGGTGCCGCCCATATCAGTCAGATGGGTCTGATCTGGCATAAGGCTGATAATGGGATGCTTTGTTTGGGCATCAAATTCGGTGCTGTTGACTGCATCTGTGCCTAAAACATGCCGGGCAAACTCAATACACATCACCTGCATTCCTAAACAAAGCCCTAAGTATGGCACTTTGTTTTCTCGTGCCCAGCGTGCTGCTTGAATTTTCCCTTCCACGCCACGTTCGCCAAAACCACCCGGGACAACGATGCCATCCAGCTCTGCAAATCGTTCCCATCCTTTTCCTTTTTCTAGATCACCTGAATGAATCCATTCAACTTCAACTTGTCGGTTATTGGGTATGCCCGCGTGGTACAGGGCTTCTCGCACGCTCATATACGCATCATGCAGTTCTACGTATTTGCCTACAATGCCAATGCGCACGGTAGGTTTTGGCTGACGAATCTCTTGAATGAGAGCTTCCCATTCACTCAGATCTGGTTTCTTTGCTTCCGGCAGTTGGAGGCGTTCAATAACATATTCATCCAGATTGGTACTGCTCAATTCTAAGGGGATAGCATAAAGAACATCGCTTGTCACGGCGGGGATGACTGCTTTTTCGGGCACATCGCAGAAGAGGGCTATTTTTTGAATATGCTCTTTAGGAATGTGATGGTCTGCCCGCGCGATGATCACATCAGGTTGAATGCCAATGCTACGGATTTCGCGCACACTGTGTTGGGTTGGCTTTGTTTTTAACTCCCGACTGGCACCAATGTATGGCAAAAATGTGACATGAACATAAAGTGTGTTCTCAAAGCCAACATCAGAGCGCATTTGGCGCAAGGCTTCCATAAAAGGAAGGCTTTCAATGTCACCAACTGTGCCCCCAACTTCTACCAACACGATGTCTGCGTCGCTTTTCTGGGCTACGAGGTGAATACAGCGTTTGATTTCATTGGTGATGTGTGGGATGACTTGGATGGTACCTCCCAGATAATCCCCCCGTCGTTCTCGTGCGATGACTTCTGCATATACTCGTCCCGTTGTTACGTTTGAGGCTTGGTTTAAGTTGATATCGATGAAGCGCTCGTAATGGCCCAGGTCAAGATCTGTTTCGGCACCGTCATCAGTGACAAAGACTTCGCCATGTTGGTATGGAGACATTGTGCCGGGATCAACATTGATGTACGGATCTAATTTTTGGACGGAAACGGAAAACCCACGAGCTTTTAGTAAATTACCCAAAGCGGCCGCCGTGACGCCCTTGCCCACGGAACTAACGACACCCCCGGTAAAGAATATGAATTTTGTCATCCTATCTTCTCCTAAAAAGAGAGAGAGGCATGTCACCTCAGGTAACATGCCCCTCATTGTTTACGTTTTATTTGGTGTTTGCGAAATTCCCTTTCGCATATGTCCTTGCTATAGGAGTCGTTCCAGATCTTCTGCTGCACGCCCCATATCTAAGAATATAAGACCGAGCTTGGCCTGGGCTCGAGCTAAAATGGTGAGTACAGCGTCCTCACCGACGGCCATTAGCACAATAATACCATCGCTGCCTTTGATGAAGACACGCTCAAGGGTGCCACGGCGCAGTTCACTGGCGATTCTATCACCAAGTGAAAGCATGGCTGCCGACATGGCAGATATACGATCTTCATCTACATCTGCGGGTAATGAAGATGCCATAATCAGGCCATCTACGCTAACAACGGCAGATGCTTCAATATCGGGTGTTCCTGCTTGTAGATCGCGTAAGCGGTCGACCATCATTTCAGTACGGGATCTCATCCTGAAATCTCCTTGTTGAGCTTGTTGGATTCTAATTTTATGTTAGTTAGAATGCAAAAAATCATAACATACATGTATTTGACTGTCAAACAAATTTACCAGTGAAAATTGTAGGCGGAACGGCCGTTATTGACCAGTGAATTTTTGCTATTTGCCTGGTACTTTTGTATGGTTTTGCATCATAGTACCCTGTAATTGGTAAGCTGAACTGTTGAGATACTTGAACACATTCTGAGTTCTCTGAAATTCCGTACATTTCATAGAAAGTGTCTATATCTGTACCTGTTTGTACCGCCCATGTCTAAGCATTGAACAACCCAATTTGTAATATTTGAACAAACTTCGACCATGCCGTCCTCTATCCAATTGCCATGAACATTAATTTCTAACTCGGGATAATACAAACTGGCGTCTATCATTGCTTTTTGTTCAGCACTTAATGTAGGGATCGGTGTTAATGCAAGACTAGATAAGCCGGTTGGTGATGTTGCTGGAGAAGGAAGTATTTTAGGTTCCGTTGGAAATGTAATAGATCAAGGTGATACCCATAACTCCGATGGCGTTTGCAAACATTCTGTGGAACTTGGATTAAGTAAAGTTGTATACAATGTTTCCTCATCCCAGTTACTCACCTCACTAATCGGTTGATACCC
>PDQY01000007.1 GCA_002746795.1 Chloroflexota bacterium
CCTTAGAAAATTTTAGCAGTATTTGTATCAGGACTCATACTGTTGGTTGTATGAGTCCTGAGTTATCAATTTGTGTCAGTCGGTATATTGGCACTTAACAAATGAATGCAGGTATGCCCCACGAAAGTTTGTAGTACGTGCTTTAGCACGTAAAAACGGCGCACTAAGGTGCGCACTACGAACTTTGTGGCTGTGCTTTAGCACGTAAAAACAGCGCACTGAAGTGCGCACTACGAACTTTGTGGCTGTGCTTTAGCACGTAAAAACGGCGCACTGAAGTGCGCACTACGAACTTTGTGGCTGTGCTTTAGCACGTAACAACAGCGCACTAAAGTGCGCACTACGAACTTTGTGGCTGTGCTTTAGTGGAGGATATCTGGTTTCTTTTGTTCATCTTGGAGAGCTGACTTATACCGGTTTTAGGAGCCAATTTAAGCGTTTATTTGTTGGCAGGATTGTGACCCCCATGGATCTTATGCGTCGATTTATAATTCCATTATTCATTGCCCTTATCTTTTTCTTTCTCTGTGGTTCGTTATCGGCTGAGGCTCAATCTGATGCGCCCTGGCAAATTGCGGAAGCGTTGGATCAACAATTTTTTGCAGTGCAGAAGCATGTTTTACTGGGGAACCAGGATGAGGCAAACGCTGCACTTGATGAAGCGGAGGCCTTGTTGAGCCAGCTGGTGAATGCAGGGCTGCCTGCGGTGTCGGAAGAGGCGGTTCAAGAGGCTATTGAAATGGCGCGGCAGGGGATTGTGGAAGATAACAGCAATATGCTTGCTGCGGCAAAAGGACACGGTAGAACGGCCGTTTTGCTTGGCAGCTATCTACAAACAATCGCGGCTATTGAAGCTGGTGATGTGGAGATGGCGCAAGCCTGGCTTCTGGTGCGTGATTTTCGGACGAGTACCCGGTTTGAACGTCCAGGGGCAGACGCTACCCTGGCCTTAAATATGTTGGCTGAAGGGGAGCTGTCTGTTGAAGAAGCTCAAGCGCGGGTTACAGCTGATTTATTCGATACCTATCAGGGTAAAATGCAGGAAACATTGGTGGCAGCGGCAGATGAAAATCAGTTTCCTGGCCGGCGCAGCGAATCAGCCAGTTTGACCCAAGGGTATTGGCGTATTTTGGCGGACTCATTTGCTGAACAAGTCGGGGCAGAGAGCCGCAGCCAGGTTGACGCTGATTTTGCTGGCTTGTTGGCCGCAGCCATTGCTGAAGATGAGGCCGCCACACAAGAATATGCCGCGTCTCTGCAAGGGGCTGTACAAAATTTCCGTGCGGCTGCTTTGTCTACAGAAGAACTCGTGCGGCGCACGGGTCAGTTAATCCGTTATATGTCTCTGGTGCCAATAGAGTATGAACGGGGCGTAGAAGATGGTAAAGTCTTCCTCGCCTTTGAGATTCAGGAAGCGGTTACCTTCATGAGCGGCGCCCAGGCTGCATTTGCAGATTTGCGTCCCACGCTGTATTTAGATAATCCTGAACTGGTAGAAACAGTGCAAGCGCAGCTTAATGAAATTGAAGCGGATCTAGCGCTTGCCAACCGTAACGAAGCTGTTTTACCTGTGCGGGAGATGCAGCATAACGTGACTGCGTTGGATAAAAATTTGAATGAGTTGCTGCCTGATGAATGGAATCAATTGGATCCCGATGCTGATTTTGACGTGATTGCTACGGTTCTTGATCAAGTGGAAACGGCCGTTGCCCAAGGACAATACGAGATGGCGGAGTCTGCACATTTAGAGGCGTATGCCGTTTTCGATTTTGGACCTGAGCCGCATCTTTTGGCGTTTGCCCCGGAGCAGGTTGCTCTTATCGATGGTCTCTTTTGGCAAGGATATAACGGTGAACGTGGTTTGGCAGAAGCGTTGGCACTTAAAGAATCACCGGAAACGATTGCTAGCATCCGGGCTAATCTTGATGAAGCTCTGATGGCAGCGCAGCGAACTTTGGGCGACTTACCTTCTGCCCCAGGGGCAATCATCACCAATGCGGCCATTATTGTTTTCCGGGAAGGTTTAGAGGCTGTGGTTATCCTTGCTGCTTTGACGGCCAGTTTTGTGGGTGTCATGAGCCGTTACCGGCGTTATGTGGGGCTGGGGGCGCTGGCTGCTTTCATAGCGACTATTCTGACTGGCATCCTTATGCAACAGTTACTGAGCTCGTTTGTCCGCTTTGGTGAACGTCTGGAGGCAGTTGTGTCTCTCGTTGCTATTGGGGTTATCTTGCTTATTACCAACTGGTTCTTCCATAAAGCTTACTGGACAGACCATATGAAAAACCAGCATGTGAAGAAGTCTGGCCTGATGAAGGAAACGGAAGCCGGGCAGGTATTGGGCTTAGTTATGCTTGGCTTTACGAGCATCTATCGTGAGGGGTTTGAAACAGCACTCTTTTTACAAGCTTTATTATTAGATGCCGGGCCATCTATTGTACTGCGCGGTATTGCGCTGGGTATGGTTGGTGTGATCTTAGCCGGTGTGTTTACGTTTGTTTTGCAGCGCAAACTCCCTTATATGAAAATGTTTGTAGCCACAGCTTTTTTAATCGGCCTGGTGCTGATTACCATGATCGGACACACGGTGCATATCATGCAAAAAGTGGGTTGGATGACGCTCCATCCCATTAAAGGATTGAATATTCCTTACTGGACGGGATTGTGGTTTGGCTTGTTCCCCACATGGGAGAGCATTGGGGGGCAAGTGGCTGCTGCTGTATTTGTCATTGGCAGTTATTATTTAGCTGAATTTTACCGTCACCGAGAACGGGAAAAACTACGCCAAAAGCGAGAGGCAAGAAAACGAGAAAGAGCGGCAAAGCAGAACTTGTAAAACGATTGGTTTGAACGGGTGCTGTCCGCCGTTTGGGGTAACTACTCGTGTTGAAGGCTTTGCAGTTAAGATTTTAGGGCAAAATCTTCATGAATGAGTTGGTCTACCCAATAGGAAATGCGCTCTGCTGTGAGATTGCTCTGGTTGTCGTCATCTAAAGCGAGACCGAGAAAAACGCTATCTTCAACGCCTAAAGAGTTGTCAAACTCGTAGCCTGATGCATCGGTAAAGCCAACTAATTCGCCACCGAGTGCCTCTACTTTGCGCCCGATGATGCCGATAGCGTCACAGTAGTTTTCCGGGTAGCCAAACTGGTCGCCAACGCCCATCATCGCCACCTTTTTTCCGGCAAAGCTGATATTGTCGAGTTCGCTAAATTTAAGCGCCCAATCGTCTTGCAGTTCGCCTACGTTCCAGGTAGGTGAGGCGAGGATGAGAAAGGGATACTCTTCTAATTTTTTCATTTCAACATCACCGATATTGAATACTTCTAACACACCAGGCATTTGTGCTTCAAAGGCTTTTTTTACCTGATCAGCATCCATTTCTGTGTTGCCCGTATTGCTACCATAAAATAAACCAACTTTGCTCATTGTTATACCTCTTGAATTGGGGATTTTGGGGGAAGTTCGTATGTTAGTTTGATGGAAAACGGCCGTTTTCCTGTAAAACTGATTTGCGCATCAACAAATGGGTCACTATTCATAGTCCACTCGTTACACTTTGTTTACATGGTAACTGGCATGTCAGCCGACACATCTGAAAGCACTTGCGAGATGTGGCTCATGCTCGAGTTTGGCAACATATGATATGGCTTTTGCATCTTTTTGCAAAGTTTTTTCACTGTCAAGGTGGCATTGTGGCTGTTAAAGTCGATGGGACACAAAATGATGTCTGCCCAGCCAATCATGGGGCGCAGGGCACGTTCGCTGCTGCCCTGACGGCCATCGAAATGTTTGAATTCACCACCGCTGTCTTCAACGAGGCTTTGGTAGTAGGGGCGCAAGGTGTTGAGACCCCCCACGATTAACACCCGGTATGGGCAGGAATCACGCTGCGGGCAGATGGCACAGGCCGCATTTTCTTCGGCTGTTGAGGGATTTGTTTGTTGGCGCAGCCAGTTAAATTCAGCACGCAGCCTTTGGTTGATTTTGTCTTGTTCGGCGACAATGGTGGCTAAACGGCCGTTTTCTTCTCTCAATGTTGCCACCGTCTCCTCTTGTGTTCGCAGTTTGTTCTCTAACAGCCGGATTTGATCCTCCATGGCGTTGTTGGCTTGTTGTAGATGTTTCCGCTTTGGACGATTTTGCAGCGCCTCTATTTTCTTGTGCAAGGTGCTGACTTCCTGTGTCAGGTTGGTTTTCTCCCGTTTGATTGTTTGCAAGGCTTGGGCTGTTTGCTGCTTTTCAGCACGGACTTGTTTCAAAGAGTCGGTGAGGCGTTTATTTTTCCGTTTCAGATTGTCCATTTGCTGCAGTTGCTTGCGAATGATGATCCCTTGCCCGTGAGTGTGCATATGATAATCACCAAAGACGCGGTTAACGGCCGTTGACGACAAATGCCGACTTGAGGCACCAATCCATAACAAGCCCCCGATTTCCCCACGGCGTAATCCTTTTTGCCACTCAGTTAAGAATGTCTCTTCATCACAATCACCCAGTTCGGCAATCAGCGTTTTATATTTGCTTTCTAACATGCGTTGGATCCGACGTGATATAGCACCCTCTTCGTTGCCACTTTGCACGAGGGCACGATGGATTTGATGATCCGTCAGGCTAGAAATATCAGCACCGGATTTTTTGAGGATTTTCTTTTGCTCGGTGAGTGTTAGGCAAGTTCCTACTACTGGGCAGTTGAGAACAGGGTCAATTTGCCAATATGATTTTCGTGCTGCTAGTTCGTCCATATTCAATTTCCGTGGCTTTTCAATGTGTGGTTAGAATTAGGAAAAGTGGAGACTGGACGTAATCCAGCCTCCACCCACCACAATGGAGAGGTGTGCACCGAAGGGAAGGACCTAAGACAGTGCGCCCAAACCTGGTATACGAGTACCCGCCCAGAGAGAGAGTATAAGCGGGGCATCAAAGAATCCCACAGTTTGATGCAAATCGTCCATAAAATGAATTTATGGCCGCGAACAGGTCATCTATTAATTATGGAAAAAGCATAACTGTTCGTTCATCTTGGCATCTTTAGCATTTTTTTCGTTGTGCCAAAATGTTAACAGTGTATAAGCATTTCCAGATTCATTCCTGGGAATCAGTCGATAATGATCAAAACCAGGTGTTTTTACGAGTTTTGCAGTCAACTGATCTAAGCGAGGCTGAAATGTGTTTGCCTCTTTTGGTTTTACTGATAAACGGTGAGCTTTAAATACCATATTAACTTTTCCTCCGCATATTCAATATTTATGACTTGAACTGAATATGAAAGGCTACTTGTGCAGTATCTTCTGTGGGGAGGGTAGGTTCCGTCGTTCAGTTGAATCAAACGCACTTGTATGTTGTAGCGTATCTGACGAAATATGAGAATTGGATATAATGGGGGCAAGCTCGTGTTCGCACATGGATACTTGCCCTCAGAGCGTGTAGGTTGCCGCCTATACGCTCTTCTTTGTTATATTGAAACTTGTGTCAGAATGTATAAATCCTTTTGTGATAAAATCCAAAGATATGGATTTCCTATTTTTAAAGATAAGGCTAACCTTATTGTATTGGTGCAAAAAAAGCTGTCACATGATCATCTTCGTTGATTTTTATGACATTTGTCATAAAAATATATAAAAAGGTCATGAACTGGCACTAATTATGGGATGTTGGCAGTTAAAAGCAAGGCAAGTTGTTAATTTTTAAATTAACCAGGGGAAATAAAATAAGTGAACCGCCGTTAATCTGGGCAAGAGCTGCTGGCTCTTTTGCTCAAGCTACTCAACATCAAGTCCAGCAGATTTCCAGGCATTGATGCCGCCTGCCATATTGTGGACATTGTCATAGCCATTTTTGCGTAGAAAATCGGTGGCTTGCCCACTACGATTGCCACTGCGGCAGGTTATGATAACAGTTTTATCGGTGGGGATTTTATCGATATTTTGGGGGACTGTGCCCAATGGAATAAGCGTGACACCAGGAATGTGAGCTTCGTCATATTCATTTTGTTCGCGCACATCAATGAGAACGACATCATCCCTGTCCATGATTTCAGCCACGGTGTTTACATCAACGGTATCGGGCAGGTCGAGTTCACCAGTGGCGAGAGCGGCTGATTCAGACGCAGTATGGGCACTTTCTGTACCACCACCGCATGCCGCTAGAGCCAATACCATCATCATTGCCAAAATAAGTAAACTAGTTTGTTTCATTGTCAAAAACTCCTCAATTGAAAATTTTAAAATGTGAATTGTCAATCGTAATGCTGCACAGCCCCACTTTTACCACATTCTTTGCTCAATACGAAATTTTTTACATAGCCCTTACCCATCTCTTACCCGTAGTGACCACCATTTTTTTAGATCCTGTATGCCTTGGGCATTTAATTTATGACCGGTTTCGTATTCGCCGTAGGTGAGATTGGCTCCTGCCTGTTTCAATGTGCGGGCACAAAGTTCAGCCTGTTCATAGGGCACAGTGGTGTCTTGCTTGCCTACGGCCATGAAGATGGGAAGATTTGCCAGAACGGCCGTTTCTTCCATCTGCTTACATTCCCCAGGCACAAACCCTACCAGTCCGGCAATCCCTTGCACTAAACCAGGGTGCTGCATGGCGGTGGCGTAGGCAGTGGCCGCTCCCTGGCTGAAACCCATGAGGTAAATGTGATCTGGGTCAGCGTGATAGAGTTTGGGTAAGGCGTGGATGAATCGGGTAACGGCCGTTACAGCTTCCGTAAATGCCTCAAGCGGAGGCCATTCATCTTGGCCACGGGGTCGCCAATCATAGCCGCCATCCGGGTCTAACCGGATACCACGAGGTGCCACCAGCAGCCAAGCGGAGGGCAGTGTCTTGGCAAACACCCACATCACATTTTCTGTACCTGCCCGTCCATGCAGCATAACGGCCGTTTTGAATGGGCCACTTCCTTCAGGCTGCATAACCCGATGAATCAGGCCTGCTTCCTGGATGATATGAACGGAATTGATAAGTTTTGGAGTGGGAGAAGTACCCATAAAAGCCCTTTGTTTATCACGTTGTGGCGCTGATTACCCGTTATGCAAAAAAAATGAGGTGGAAAAGCAACGGGCGTTACTTTTACCACCTCTGGGGGGGGGAGCCAGGAAAAGTATATCACTCATTCTGGTTGATGTCAAACAATTTCTGAAATTGCCCAATTCTCAATCTAGAACAAGGCGATCATTCACAGGTGTTCAAATCATTTAGCTGTTGTTCCTTACCGGTATGTGAGGCCATGCCCGAACGAGAACAGGGGATTTTCTGAATCGTAGGGGAGATCCTCTTTTTGGCGGCGCACCGCTTCCATGGAAGATGGCATTTCCACCGGTAGTTTGCCGGTGGGGCTGTAGATGCCGAAGATAGCATCCAGCACCACTTCGTCTGTGACCATAAAGGTGGCAAACAGCCCTTTGCTCTGGGCAGCGATATCAGGGATAACGGCCGTTCGCTCCATCTCAATGTCTACAATTGTGGGGACAGCATGCATAATGGCCAGCAGCCGAGATTTCTCCGGCTCTTTGAAGTCCAGGTCGCCTTGATGGAAAAAGTGTTCCAGGAAGTCTTTGCTCTGTGGCAGTCCGTAAGGCGTTTTCAGGCGCAAAATAGCAAAATCTGCGTCTGTGGGCGCGTCTACGACGTCGCCATACAGGACGGCTGCTTCCTCATCGACGCCTTCCACATAAAGTTTAGGACGCTCCTTTAGCGGCAGCACATCGTCATCATTTTTCAACAAGACCACACTTTTACGCATTGCTTTGAGGCCTGCTTTGCGGAAGGCAGGCGTGCCCACTTTGTGCTGCACCATTTCTTCATCGACATACGGATTGTCAAACAGGCCTAACTTGAACTTGACGCGCAAGAGGCGAGCTGCTGATTCGTCGATTCTGGCTTCGCTAACTGCGCCCGATTTCACCAGATTCACGATTTGATGCGGGGTCAACTGCCCGCCAAACTGATCCACACCGGCTTCGATCGCTTTTTGATACCGTGCAGCCACTGGCAGTTCATCAATGCCCCACGCTCTGGCTTCCATACCGGGAATGACATCCAATGGTTTTATGCTTTCGGCAATGCCCCAATCGGTGCAGATGACGCCATCGAAACCGAATTTCCCACGCAGTAAGCCGGTGATGATCTCCTTGTTGAAGCCCATCGCCACTTCTTCGCTGGTTTGGCCGACGGGAATGCCATAGTAAGGCATCACTTGTGCCACATGGGCGTCAAATGCGCCTTCAAACGGGATCATGTGGTAGTCAAAGTTGTCGCCAGGATAGACCTGATCACGGCCGTAGGAGAAATGTGCATCCCAGCCATCTTTTTGTGGACCGCCACCCGGGAAATGTTTGACCATGCAAGCCACGCTCTGGCTGCCGATCTCATCGCCCTGAAAGCCGCGAATGTAAGCAGCTGTCAGCTTTTTGGAGAGTGCTGCATCTTCACCGAAGGTGTGACCCAGGCGTGCCCAACGGGGTTCAGTGGCCAGGTCGGCCATGGGGTGCAGAGCGGAGCGCACGCCGATGGCGAGGTATTCCTGGCGAGCGATGTCGCCAAACTGTTCTACCAACGCTTCGTCGCCTGCGGCTGCCAATCCCAATTGGGAAGGCCATTCTGAGAAATCTTTGGTGGCGATGCCAGCGCCCGGGTTGAAACCTGCCCCGTGACGCGGGTCGGTGCTGATGGTGATGGGAATGCCCAAACGGGTTCCTTCGGCCATTTTTTGGATGTTGTTGTGCCAACGAGCTAACGCCTTGGCTGATACGGATTGCACGATGTTGAAGTGGTTGATGTGGCGGTTGATGACCATTTCTGTGGTAGGGGCTGATTGGATGAAGGAGGGGGTTTCGCGCAAATCGCCGTTCTTTTGGCCATCGATCATGGGCTGCATCATAAGCCCCGCCTTTTCTGCGAGGGTCATCTGGCTCATGAGATCCGCAACCCGGGCTTCGATGGGTTGGCATGGATCTTCGTAGGGGTCTAAACGGCCGTTGCCGTTTAAATCCCGAAATATCATTTCATCTGCTGTTAATAAGGGTGCTTTGCCACTCAGTTTGCTCATATTTCACTGTGTTGTCCATGAGACCAATCATGCGGAGTGAAGGTGTATGCTATTTGCCTCCTGGCCTCACTTTTTGCTCATTGCTCTTTTGCTAATCCCTTAACAGATCCGCGGTAACTGCTCCCCAATCTGCATGGCGATGACGCGGGTGCCCCCGATGCCGGTGCGCGCGGTGAGCATACCGGGATGCTGCTTGACGACTTTGCCGATGATGGCGGCGTCTTGGCCTTTGGGATGGGCGTGGATGGTGCGCAGGACGGTGTCTGCGGCGGATTCAGGCACAATCGCCAGCAGTTTGCCCTCGTTTGCCACAAAGATGGGATCCATGCCTAACAGTTCACATGCGGAGGAAACGGCCGTTTTCACGGGCAGCTTGTTCTCATCCAAAGCGATACCGACACGAGACGCCTGGGCGATCTCGTTGAGCGACGAAGCCACTCCGCCACGGGTGGGGTCGCGCAGGACGTGAATATCGGGGCAAACGGCCAGCATATCGGCGACCATGCCGTTAAGGGCGGTGGTGTCGCTCTCGATAGTTGTCTCGAATTCCAGCCCTTCACGCACACTCATGATTGCCATGCCGTGATCGCCGATGGTGCCGCTGACGATGACCGCGTCGCCTGGTTGAGCGCGATGCGGTCCGATGTTGATGCCCTCTGGGATGAGGCCGATGCCGCTGGTGTTGATGAATATGCCGTCACCGTGCCCTTTGTCTACCACTTTGGTATCGCCAGTGACGAGCTGCACGCCTGCTTCTTGGGCTGCCGCAGCCATGCTGTTTACAATCACACCAAGTTGATCGAGTGGCAGCCCTTCTTCAATGATGAAACCGACGCTCAAGTAGAGCGGTTTGGCGCCGCTCATGCTGATGTCGTTGACGGTGCCGTGGACGGCTAGTTCGCCGATGTTGCCGCCCGGGAAAAACAGCGGGCGCACGACGAAGGAGTCGGTGGACATGGCAATGCGGCTGCCGTTGAGGTTGAGAATAGATGAGTCGCCCAGGGTGGCCAGAGCGTCGTTTTGGAATGCGGGTACAAAGAGGTGTTCAATCAGTTCGGCTGATAATTTGCCGCCACCACCGTGACCCAACACGATGTTGGGATGGTCGCGGAGGGGCATGGGGCAAGTCCAGCCTTCGAAATTTAAGGGATTTGTCATGGTTGAATGGCGAAGGTTGATGAGTAAAGATTAAAGAGCGGACTGCAAACGCCATTTTTTTATCTTCAATCTTTCATCTTCCTAATCTCCTACGCTGTCTAGGGTAATAAATCTGCCATACTGGAAGTATGCGGCACACGCCCCTTCGCTGGAAACCATGGTGGCTCCCAGGGGGCTGCGTGGTGTGCATTCTTTGCCGAAGGCAGGGCATTGATTGGGTTTGATAAGTCCTTGCAGTACTTCGCCGCTGCGGCACAAGGGTGATTCTTCGGTGTGAATGTTGCTGACGTCGAATTTGGTTTCGGCGTTGAAGGCGCTGTATTTTTCGTTGAGTTCCCAGCCACTTTGGGGGATCTCGCCGATGCCGCGCCAGGTGCGGTCGGTGACTTGGAAGATGTCGTCGAGCATCTTTTGTGCGGGTTTGTTGCCTTGTGACACGACAGCTCGGGAGTAGGCATTTTCGACTGTGAAACGGCCGTTCTCTAACTGATCTACTGCCTGCCGAATGCCTGCCAAAATGTCCAATGGTTCAAACCCGGTCACCACGATGGGGACGTGGTATTGTTCGGCTAAAGGGCCATACTGCCAGGTTCCCATCACGCTGCACACGTGGCCTGCGGCCAGAAATGCTTGCACGCGATTGGTTGGCGAGTTCATAATCGCCTCGATGGCTGGTGGCACCAGCACATGGGAGGCCAGCACTGAGAAGTTGGTCAGCCCCAGCCTTTCGGCCTGGAATACTGACATGGCATTGGCTGGCGCGGTTGTTTCAAAGCCGATGGCAAAAAATACTACTTCTTTGTCGGGGTTGTCTTGGGCAATTTTGACAGCATCTAATGGCGAGTAAACGATGCGCACGTCGCCGCCTTCGCTTTTGACGCGGAACAAATCTTTGCTGCTGCCCGGCACGCGCAGCATATCGCCGAAGGAGCAGAAGATGACGCCCAGTTGGGCAGCAATGGCCAACGCTTTGTCGATGACTTCTAACGGGGTCACACAAACAGGGCAGCCGGGGCCATGAATGAGTTCGATTTTGTCTGGCAGCAGCTGGTCGATGCCATTGCGAATTATGGAGTGGGTTTGCCCACCGCATACTTCCATGATGGCCCAGTTTTGGGTGGTGATGCGGTGGATGTCGTCGAGTAATTTTTGCGCCAGCTCGGGATTGCGGAATTCGTTTAAGTATTTCATAAAATTGGAGAATGGGGATTGGCGTACGGGGGCTTGAGGCTCTTGTTTTAACAGCTCTCTCAACCCTGGCTCCTACTCCCCATTTTCTTCAACACCCAACTCTTCTTGTAACGTTCCCATATCTTCAAACAGTGCTAGAGTTTCCAGAGCGGATTCTTCGTCGAGCTTGGTGATGGCGAAGCCGACGTGGATGATGGTGTAGTCGCCTACTTCTACTTCGGGGACGTATTCGAGGCAGGTTTCTTTGACAATGCCGCTAAAGTCAACTTTGCCCATGCGGGTGCCGTTGCTTTCGTATATTTCTATTACTTTACCAGGTACACCTAGACACATAATGTTTCTCCGTTTTTCGGTGATGGGCAGCTGGTTGTCGGTGATCTGTTGCTGTTTATCGCTTACGGTTTACTGTTTGTTGATATCACCGCTTGCCCGAGGGCAAGTCCGCCATCGTTGGGTGAGACAAGCTGGTGTGTGAGTATCTCAAAGTTGGCTGCGTGCAGCCGGGTGATGGCTTTTTCGAGGAGGGTGACGTTTTGGAATACGCCGCCACTGAGGGCCACTTGATTGATGCCGGTTTGCTCACGCAGGTTATGGCTTAGCTGCAGGATTAGGTCTGCAACTGCGTTATGAAATTTTGCTGCAATGATAGCTGTTTTGGTACCTTTTTGCACGTCGCTGACGAGTTCTTTAAGCAAAGGTGTGGGATCAATTTCTAAGGGGCTTAGCTGCGGAGGTCGCGGGGAAGAATCGGCGGAATTTGGGTGAGCTGTGGTTGACTTGGGTTGAACTTGGAAGTGGTAACTGGCTGTGATGTTTGGGTTGACGTGGGCCTCGAATTCGATGGCGGCTTGGGCTTCGTAGGTGACTGTTTGGCGGATGCCAGCCAGGGCAGCGGCGGCGTCGAAGAGGCGGCCCATGCTGCTGGTGGGCACGCTGTTGAATCCGGTTTCTAGTTGTTTACGGATGATGTTGCGCTCTACGGCGGCTGCTGCCTGCACGCAGGGTAAATCTTCTAGCCATTCAATCCCGGCTGCCCATAAATGAGAGAGTGCTACCTGGAACGGCCGTTTGACAGCTGTATCTCCTCCGACCAAGGGGACGTATTTTAGATGGCTGACTCGCTCGTAATGTTGATAGTCGGCGAGCATTACTTCACCGCCCCAAATGGCGCCATCGGTGCCGTAGCCAGTGCCGTCAAAGCTGAAGCCGATGACGGGGTGGCGGCCAGTGTGTTGGTGTTCGGCCATGACGGCGGCGATGTGGGCGTGGTGGTGCTGCACTTTTGTTAGCGGGAGTTTTTGTCGTTCAGCCCATTGGGTGGAGAGGTAACCTGGGTGCATGTCGCAGACGATGCGTTCAGGCTCGGCACGAAAGATAGCTTTGAAATGGGAAACGGCCGTTTCAAATGCTGCTAATGTCTCTAGATTTTCCATGTCGCCGATATGCTGGCTCATGAAGGCGAAATTGTCTTTGGTGAGGCAGAAAGTGGCCTTGAGTTCGCCGCCAACGGCCAGTGTCGTGGGGATGCCAAAGGGGAGCTTGACCGGGAAAGGTGCGTAGCCTCGGGACCGGCGAACTGGGATTAACGATGGGCGATGGATGATTGAGGGTTGGGGGCGCGGGGAATTATTTGTTAGTTGTAAATCTAAAACTCTGACAACAGAGTCGTCGGCGCGGATGTGGATGTCACGATTGTGGAAGAGGAAGGCGTCGGCGAGGCTGCTTAACCGCTGGCGGGCTTCGTCGTTGTCTTTGACGATGGGCTCGTTGGCGTAGTTGGCGGAGGTCATGATGAGAATGGGTTTGGTGTGCGGTGGTTGGTGTTTTCTGTTATCGGATGTTGGCGCAGATAGGAGCAGGTAGTGTAATGGGGTGTAGGGCAGCATCACGCCGATGTAGTTGTTCCCTGGGGCAACTAGGGCGGACAAGGGGCTGTTTTCTTTTTTGCGTAGGAGGAGAATGGGACGTTCTTTGCTGGTGAGCAGGGTTTCTTCGGCTGGGGAGAGATAGGCAAATTGGCGAACGGCCGTTACGTCTAAGGCCATTACTGCAAATGGTTTGCCTACTCGCCCTTTTCTTTCGCGTAGTGAGTTGAGGGCTGTGTCGTTGGTGGCGTCACAAGCGAGATGAAAGCCGCCAAGGCCTTTGACAGCCAGGATTTTTCCCCTGGCAAGGAGGGTTTGGGAATGGGGAATGGTGAATTGTGAATTGTGAATGGGGAATTGTGAATTGTGAATTGGGAATTGTGAATTGTGAATTGGGAATTGTGAATGGTGAATTGGGAATTGTGAATTGTGAATTGGGAATGATTGGCTGGGTTCAAGCCAAATTTGGGGGCCGCAAGTTTTGCAGGCGTTTGGTTGGGCGTGAAAACGGCGGTTAAGCGGATCGTCGTATTCTGCCTGGCAGTCGGGACACATGGGGAAGGCGGCCATGGTGGTGTGGGGACGGTCGTAGGGGATGTCGCGGATGATGGTGAAGCGGGGGCCGCAGTTGGTGCAGTTGGTGAAGGGGTAGCCGAAGCGGCGGTTGCTGGGATCAAAGATCTCTTGCAGGCAGTCGTCGCAAATGCAGATGTCGGGTGAGATGAGTGTATTGGCGGCTGCTTGAGTTTCGCTGTGAACAATAATGAAGGTGTCATCGCCGGTGGTTGGGATTTCGGTAATGGTGACTGTTTCGATGTGAGCCAAGGGAGGGGCTTTGTGGCGGAGGGCCGTTTGGAATTGGGCTAGTTTATGAGCTGGCCCTTCAATTTCGATGAAGACGCCGCTGCTGTTGTTGCCTACGAAACCGTTTAGCGCAAATTTCATGGCAAGGCTATAAACAAATGGCCGAAAACCGACGCCTTGGACGACGCCAGTGACAGTTAGTTGGTGGCGGGTGATAGTCATGTGCCCATTATGCGCCGATGCGGGTTAGCGGGCAAGGTGGTGGCGGGATCAATGCTGTACCGGATGGCTGGCGTAGCCGATTGAGCTGGAAATTGTATAATCGGTGCCTCGAATGAGGTGAACTGTGATTCAGAAGCAAAAGCGGCGGGCGGCCATTCAACGCCAAATCAAACGAGTAGACAATCAACTTTCAGACTGGCAAAGAATTAGTGATCAGCTTATGCGCTTGCGCCTGACTGTGTTTTTGGTGGGGGTGATCACGGCCGTTATTGTGCTGTTTCAATGGGGTGTGTGGTATTGGTTTGGGGTGAGTGTTGTGGTTATCGTGGCTTTTTCTCTCACTGTGAAATGGCATCGCCACGTTGAGACCTCGATGTCGCGCTTTCGAATATGGCGGCAGATCAAGCAAACTCACCTGGCGCGGATGAATTTATCTTGGGCGGATCTGCCAACTCCAGCTGATTTTGACCTCCCGCCGGCACATCCTTTTGCTTTAGATTTAGATTTGGTAGGCGAACGTTCTGTGCTGCAATTGGTGGACACGGCTGTTTCTGTGGAAGGGAGTAAGCGGTTGGCGGGTTGGCTGCTGGAGACGGAACCTGATCTGGAAATGACGCGCTCCCGTCAGGCAGCGGTGGCGGATTTGGCGAAGATGACGCTTTTCCGCGATAAGTTGAGTCTCCATTCAGCTTTGGCCACGGAAGCAATGGGTGAAAAGTGGCCCGGACGCCGTGTTTTGCTCTGGCTAGATTCGCAGAACGACGGCCAATCGCTGGGCACGGTGTTGTGGTTGTTGGCGGGCTTGTCGTTGGTTAATATCAGTTTGCTTTTGTTGTATCTGGCTGGGTATGTGCCGCCGCTTTTCCTGGTGTCTTGGGCGTTGTATGGCGTTATTTTTGCCCTGCGCTCCGGTGATGCTGCCCCCATTTTTGAGGATGCTTATTTTTTGGAAAAGAGTTTGCGTCGTTTGGGGGTGGTCTTTCGTTTTTTGGAGACGGCCAGGCTGGGCGAAAGCGACCGGGTGCGGACGGTTTGTGCGCCGTTTTTGGATGAAGTAGAACGGCCGTCGGCTTATCTACGCCGGATAACAAAGCTGCTGACTTTGGCTGGGCTGCGTCAGAATCCGTTTTTGTGGCTGCTGCTTAATGGGCTGGTTCCCTGGGATATTTTTGTTTCTGAACAGCTGCATGGCTGTAAACAGGAGCTGCAAACTCGTTTGCCGGTTTGGCTGGATGCCTGGTGTGAGCTGGAAGCATTATGTTCTTTAGCGACGTTGGCTTACTTGAATCCAGAAACTATTTTTCCTACGATGGCTCTGGCGGCGGAACGGCCGTTTTTCACTAAAGCAATTGGCCATCCCCTGTTACTGGATGAGACCCGCATTTGCAATGATTTTCAGATAGATGAACTGGGCGCCGTTGATATTGTTACTGGTTCTAACATGGCGGGAAAAAGTTCGTTTTTACGCACTTTGGGTGTGAATTTTTGTTTGGCTTATGCGGGTGGCCCTGTCTTTGCCCAGCAGTTTGAGACGCGCTTGTTCCGCATTTACACCTCTATTCGCGTGGCAGACTCGGTGACAGATGGCTTCTCTTATTTTTACGCGGAGGTGCGTCGTTTAGCCGGTTTGTTGACGGCACTCTCCAAGGATGATGAACGGCCGTTATTTTTCCTCATTGACGAAATCTTTCGAGGCACGAATAACCGAGAGCGGCTTGTTGGCAGTCAAGCTTACATCAAGGCGCTTGTGGGGCAGCCGGGGGTGGGTTTGATTGCCACCCACGATTTAGAGCTGGTGAAGTTGGCTGATGCCCGTCCTTTGGTGCGCAATTTTCACTTTCGGGATGGTGTTGAGAACGGCCGTATGACTTTTGATTACATCTTGCATCCCGGCCCTTGCCCCACCACCAATGCTTTAAAAATTATGGAATTAGCGGGCTTGCCGGTTGAATCTCCCTCTGTGCTTTGAAACTGACGGTGCAATTCTGTGTTTTATTTCGTCGTCACTCTATGCCAGTGCCGGATGCTGTTTCTCTTTGCGAAAATATGGAGGGTTTGTGAATATGCATGTAAGATTATGGCTTTTGTGAATCTTGAAATGGGAGGATGATGAAACTATGCTGCAGTCGTTGAAGATACTTTTATTACAAGCCAGGAGACAGGATGATCCAGCGCAGTTTAATGAGCGAAAATCATTTGCAGATCGATGTGGTTTGGCGCTTGAGAATATTGTGCCTTTTGATTTATTGACCCATACGCCAACGTTGGCGCAGGTGCAGCAGTATGATGCGTTGATGGTTGGTGGTAGTGGCGAGTTTTATGTGTCGAAGCGAAACTTGCCGGGTTTTGAGAAACTAGTGGATTTATTGGGAGAGGTAACGGCCGTTTCTCATCCTACGTTTGCCTCTTGCTTTGGGTTTCAGTTGTTAGCTTATGCTTTGGGCGGCGAAATCATCTATGACCCAGGCAGTATGGAAGTGGGCACGTATCCCGTGACCTTGACGGAGGCGGGGAGAGGGGATGAACTATTTGGCACATTACCAGAGACTTTTAACGCGCAGCTGGGGCGCAAAGACCGAGTGATGCATTTACCGGAATCTGCTTTGCATTTAGCTGGTAGTGAACGGGCACCATTTCAAGCATTACGAATCGATCAGAAACCGATTTGGGCAACTCAGTTCCATCCTGAATTAACCAAATCAGAGAACCTGGCTCGTTTTCACCGCTATGTGGATGGCTATGTCGGCGTGATGACTGAAACTGAAATGAAAGAAACCTTGTCTGGCTTCCAAGAAAGTCCTGAGACGGCAACACTGATGGGGCACTTTTTGCAAGTTGTCTTTGGCTCATGAATGAAACTGTAAATTGGGGCAGTTTTCTTTGTGAAAAATGTGAAATTTCTCGTATACTTTTACGATATTTTTTGAAATGTGAAGCATTGAATTTATGACAGAAAAGTTACCAATTGCCATTATTATTCCGCATGGCGGGTTAGCCATCCCCCCGGAACTTGAAGGGCGCGTTGCTCTGACCCCCGAACAAATTTTTAATGAAGCTGATGCCTATGTTGATGACATTTTTGATTACAAGGAGCGGGTCACCCATTGGCTGAATTTTCCCTATGCTCGTGGCATTTTAGATGTCAACCGACCGGATGATGCCTCGTTACACCATCGCTTAGGGGATGGGGCAGTTAAGTTACAATCTAGTTACGGTGTGCCTGTTTTTCACGAGGGGAAAGAACCTGATGTGGAGTTGGTTAATGCCTTGATTGACAAATATTGGCGGCCATGGCATGAGCAGTTATCTACAATTGTTGATGATCCTGAGGTGCAGTTGATTCTTGATTGTCACAGCATGGCCGCGGTGGGCCCAGCCGCGTATGATGACCCCTCTTCGTTGCGTCCTCGAGTTTCTGTTAGTAATTTGGGTGATGAACGGGGGGAAAGCCGTGAAAGTTGGGGGCTGATCACGGCATCACCGGCGATGACCCGTTACTTTGGTGAGCGCTTAGGCGAACTCTTAGCCCGTATGCCTGACTTAACTGAGCTTGGTGCGCCGTATGCTATCAATGTTCCATATTTGGGTGGGTGGGCGATGCGTTTATACGGGGGGAGCTATAAACCCTGGCTGATGGTGGAACTGAGCCGTGGGTTGTATATCGGCAAGCAAGGAAGCGACACGCCTATTGTGCCGCCAGATTATGCTCTGCTAAAAAGTATTGGTGACTGTGTCTGGCAAGCTATTGAAGAAGTCCTTAAGTTTGTAGATTGAAGAAGTGCCGGGCAGGTGATGGCGCTGCACCATTTTGGATTTTAATTTGTTGCGTTATCCAAGTGCAAGCCGTTCATGATCAGTTCGGCAAAGATTTGGGCAATTTCTTGGCGGCTAAGTCGGCCTGCTGGTTCAAACCAGGTTAAAGTTGAGTTGGTGAGGCCAAGTAGGGCTTTGATGATGATTTTGGGGTCAAGGTCGGAGCGGAAGTGGCCAGCATCAATTCCTTCTTGCACGATGGCTGCCCAGGTGTTTTCGTACTCTTTGAGGATGGCCTTGGTGGTAACGGCCGTTTCTGCATCCAGAGACATCAAGATTTCTTGGGCGTTTATGAGGTGGAGGTCTGCATTTTGTTGCAGGATACGCAGGTGTTCGTCGAGGGCAGTGGCTAGTTTTTGGGCGGGAGGGCGCTCGGTTTCAAGAATGGCTTGTAGGCTGTTTTGCGCTTCTTGCACGGAACCGGTGACCAGTTTGCGGAGCAGTTCGTCTTTAGAATTGAAGTAGTAGTAAAGACTTCCTTTTTGCATGCCTAGTTCGTTGGCAATGTCTTGCATGCGCGTGGCATGGAAGCCTTTGCGGGCAAACAGGCGGGCAGCAGTGGCGTAAACTTCAGTTTCTCGTTTTTTTTGACCGGCTTTTTTTGTCATGGGTTGAACGTGCCCTTAAATTTTCTAACGGCCGTTTGAATTTTGTAGCAATCCTATCATACAACTTGTGGCTGTCAACCTCGTCGAATTGGATAAAATAGTGGGTAGATTTTAAAAATGATTGACCAAGGCCGACTGCTTTTTTGCTCAAAATTTGTCGTTTGTCTTTGGTCGTTGATTAAAAGGACATAAACAATGCCTATCTCGATTGATGAAAAATATACTTTGCAAACGCTGATTGATTTGGTGCAAATTAACTCTGTGAATCCTGGTGTAGCAGATGATGGACCTGGTGAGGCGGAAGCTGCGCTCTATATAAGCACAGCCATGCGCCAATTAGGATTGGATGTAACGGTTTACAATTTAGGTTCGGAGCGTATGAATGTGGTAGGAACGCTCAAGGGGAAGGGCAACGGCCGTTCTCTGCTGCTTAATGCACATATGGATACGGTTGAAGTGGTTGGTATGGAGGATCCCTTTGGGGCGGTTGTCGAGGAGGGTCGTCTGTATGGGCGTGGGGCGCAAGATATGAAGGGCAGCCTGGCGGCGATGTTGGGCGCCGCGAAAGCGTTGGTGGATGCAGATGTTGAACTTGCAGGGGATTTGCTGGTAACGGCCGTTGCTGATGAAGAGTACGAGAGCATCGGCACGGACGACCTGGTCAAACACGTTACTGCCGATGGCGCCATTGTCACCGAACCCACCGACATGAAGCTCTGTTGTGCCCATCGCGGCTTTATCTGGTTCGATGTAGAGACCTTTGGCCGGGCAGCCCATGGCAGCCGCTACTGGGAAGGTATCGACGCCAATATGCACATGGGACGATTTTTGGTTGAACTGAAAAAACTAGAACAAGAACTGCGCCAGCGTCCACCGCATCCCCTGGCTGGCCCGCCTTCACTGCATGCTTCGCTGCTCAACGGGGGCAGCTCCCCCAGTGTCTACTCAGACCATTGCCGTCTGCGCCTGGAACGGCGCACTATTCCCGGTGAGACAATAGCGGTCGCTCAAGCTGAACTGCAAGCCATTATCGACCGGTTGAGTGCTGCTGATCCCACGTTTAAGGCAACGGTCACGCCCCACTTTAGCCGCAGCGCTCTTGAGGTGGCTGAAGAGGCTCCTGTGGTGGTCTCATTGGCGAAAGCGATGACGGCCGTTCTCCACCAACCACCAACGTATGCTGGCGCTGCCTTCTGGACGGATGCCGCTATTTTGGCCACGGCTGGCATTGACACGACGGTCATCGGCCCCATTGGCGATGGTTTGCATAGTATCGAGGAGTGGGTTGAGGTACAATCCGTCTTTGATTTAGCACATGTTTTGGCAGAAACGGCCGTTGATTTTTGCCAATAGAAAATAACACTACCTTGAGTCAACAAACACGAATTCAAAAACAAAAAGCTGACCGTCGTCGTCGGGAGATGCGTGTCAGCTTGCTGCTGCCTGTGGGCATTACCATCGTGGTGTGGCTGGCAGGATTGGGCGCATTTCTGCTGCTGCCAGAGCAGTTTTATGGCATCGTCACCTTGCTGGTGGGGGTAGGGCTGCTCATTTTTCTGGCGATTTGGACACGCAACGCGAACAAACGCACGCGGCGTTGGGCCGTTATTTTGGCCGTGCCCGCCCTCATTGGCATTGCTTTCGGCATGGTTTATGGCAGATCCACTTACGCTATGCTGGGGGTGGGCATTACCATCGGCTTACTGGTGTTGCAACGCGCCATTGATACCCCGATTTCTTTCCGCTTTGCGCGTCGCCAATTTAGCGTTGGTAACACGGAGGAAGCGCTCGACTTGGTGACGCGCTCCATCCAGGCACGCCCCGACTTTTGGCCATCATACCAACTGCGAGCGCTTATCTACCTGACCCTGCTCGATTTTCCCAGAGCGGAGCGAGATGCCCAGGAGGCGATCCAGCGCAATCCTAAAGCGCATCCAGCCTACAATACGCTGGGACAAATATTCCTGGCACAGAATCGTTTCGCTGAAGCTGAGGCGGTTTATGATCAGGCTTTGGATTTGGATCCGAATCTAGCATTATACTACTATCACCTGGGATTAGCGCAATATCGTCAGGAGAAGTATGCTGAAGCAATCGACGCCCTGGCTTCAGCGACACAGGCGACATTGCCGCTGTTGGAGTATGATTTGCAAGCCTACTATTTTTTGGCGCGATGTCTGGAAGCTGCTGGAGAGGACAGGTTAGCGGCACAGGCCAATGAAGAAATGGCAAAATTCGGCGATGGTTTATATCTGCTCAAGCAACAGCTTGAAAACCAACCCGATTACCCTCATCTCGCACGCATGCTGGCAGATGTGGGGGAAATTGAGAAGCGGTTACCGCAAAAAGTGCTGACGAATGACGGATGATGAATGGCGGGCAATAAACGACAAATGACCAATAACAAAGGATTTCCTCAATGCACCTCTACATGATTAGACATGGGCAAAGTTATGTAAACTTGCCTGAATGGACTGGCGGCAACAGCGATGAGCCGCTCACAGAAAAAGGACAACGACAGGCGGCGGCTTTGGCTGCCTGGCTCCCCCTACATTTATCTCAAGTTGACGCTATTTACGCCAGTACGATGCAGCGTGCCAGAGAGACGGCCGTTCCTCTGGCAGCGACGTATGGCCTGGAAATTAATTTTGATGACAGGCTGCGCGAGATTGGCACGAATCGAGCGGATCACACCCCCTGGCCCAGTGACAGCTTACCGGAATATGGCGACTTTTGGGGTTCAGAACGGCCGTTTTCCCCTGTTACGCCCCGTTTTGAAAATGGCGAAAGCCTGATGCATTTCCGTACGCGGCTCGGTTCATTTTTAGAAGAAATGACGCGGCGGCATCCCAATGAAATTGTGATAGCTGTGTGTCATGGCGGCGTGATTGAACTGACCTTCGATCATGTGTTTAACGTCGGGCCTTGGCGGCAGAGCGAAGTGTGGGCACACAACACGGGGATCACGCATTTTGAATATATTGATCATCCCCGCCGCGAATTGTGGCGCATACATTTCCATAGCCGTATTGAACACCTGGCACAGTTACGCCAGGAAGAGCGAGCAGAATCCAAAGAACTGCGTCATAAAGGTAAATAGCCAGGAGGCAAAACGTTCGTTACACTCTGCCTGGAATGACAATCTTGATGTTTTGCCTTGTGTAAGCTGGCCGCGTGGCACTAGATCAATCGTCGTCGGGGAGTTTGAGGATGAGGAAGAGGGTGAGGATGAAGGTCATGACGATGAGCAAGATTTGCACCAGTTGGAAGGCGGGGGATGTGATGGCCGCGGCCACTTGATTTTTGACACTTGCTGGGGTTTTCGGAGCAGGCAGTGCCTCATTGGCGTCTCCCACGATGGGTAAGGAAACGGATTCAGCTTGTTGTTCCAGTAGAAACTCGATCATGAGGTCGATTTGGCCTGAGCTGAGGCGGTTGGTGTAATCGCGGGGCATGATGTTGGGCAGGCAGGGGCCGTTGGGGCAGTCTGCCAGGATGAAGGCGTTGGGATCGGTGATGGATTCAAAAATGTATTCTTCTGCGGACATACCGTCGATGCGCTCGGCGGCGATGCTGCCGATATTGGACAGATCGGGGCCGACTTTGTGGCCTTCGCCCAGGTTGCCGATTTGATGGCAGGAGCCGCAGCCGGAGTTGAGGATGATGTCTTCTGCATCTTCGCCTTCAACGGGGCGGGGGGTGTTGGTGGGGGCGGGTGTGGCGGTCTCTTGGGAAACGGCCGTTGCTGTGGCTGTGGGGATGGCTGCCAATTCTTCCTCGGTGGGCTGTACCAGTTCCCCAGCTGGTCGCGCTTCTAAGATGGTCTCGCAAGGGTTTATGCCTGGTTCTGGGTCTGGTTGGCACCAGGCGGGATTGCTTTTTTTTGTCTTGAGCAGCGGCACCCACCAAATGACTGGATCTTTGCCTGACACAGCGTCGCCGTCAATCCATTGGCGCGGTGGCATGAACACATCTCCAGGGCCCGGGGGAATGGGACCATCTCCTTCGCTTTCTTTGAAATCTACCAGGAAAACACGAGCCTCGTCCAGACCCAGGGGATCACTGCGGTACATTTGCCAGCGGTAGGATGTGTCGCCGTCAAAGGTGGCGAGTTTTTCGTTGTCAGGCGAGAGGTCGTCCACGAAGGGATACAGTTCCATTTCTTGGGTGGCTTCGACCCATTGGGTGGTGTCCCAGACCCAGACATCGTCTTGGCCACGTCCATCTAAGGCCAGGTCGATGCGGTAAAAGGGACGGTAGACGGATAAATCGTCACAGCCTGGTCCATGGGAGACAAAGCCAATTTGAAAACGGCCGTCTTCGTAGAAGCGAATGTACTCTTCATACCGGTAGCAGCAGATGCAGTTGGGCCAATGGGTGAACTCGGTGAACAGTTGGCGCACTTCAAAGCTGTCACCGAAATCGGTGAACTCGGTGGGGCCATAAGGGGGCACGGAGCTGCGGGAGCCAATTTCGTCACGGTAGCCACCGGGCCAACTGGGATACCACGCTTCTACCTGACTAACTTTGACGCTCTCGAAAATATCGGTGCCTTCAAAGGAGGCATCGTAAAAGTTTACGCCGTCATTGGCTGTCATTTCCCAACAGACGTTCCAGCCGTAGAGGTCTTCCTGGCAGCCATCGCTGAAATCGTAGCGCTGTGGTGGGGGAGGAGCCACGGGCAGGTCTGCGCGGCCACGGGTGAAAAAGGTGCGTGCGACTTTGTTTTGCTCCATGTTGATGAAGATGTGGAAGATTTTGCCGCTGCCAGCTGGGTCGTGGTAGGTGAGGTTGACGCACCATTCTTCGCGGCAAGCGTCGTCCATAAGCCAGGCAGACATGGGAATCATGGCGGGTTCGGGGTCGCCTAAATCACCCAATATGGCACGCACGGTTGGATCGGCGGCGGCGATTTCCATTGCTTTGGGCAGTATGAATTCGCTGCCACTGGGGAAGGCGTTGGTGTCAAACCAGCGGGCGATGATACGGTGGTTGTCGGTGTTGAGGATGGCGTTGATGGTGCCGCCTGCGTCGTAGTCGTAGAGGGCGATGTGGGCGCAGTTTCTGGCGCCGCAGCCCTGGTTTTTCCAGGCGGCGGCTTCACCTGCCCCCAGCGCCACTGCATCGAGAAAACCAAAGTCGTGGTCGGCGATGAGGGCGGTGATTTCGGGGTCTGTGAGAACGGCCGTTTGCATGTCCAGCTGATCTAGTTCTACTTTAGACAAAGCGGTCATGTCGTAAATGTGCTTGCCTTTGGCTACGGCGGTGGCGATGTTTCTTTGCTGTAAACGGCCGTTTGCCCAGAAGCTTATGAGGAGTAAACTGAGACAAATTAGAATCAGTTGTAGAATTCGGCGTTGACGTTTTCTCACAGGAAGCTCCGAAAATAAAGGATGAAGGCTGAATTTTCGCTGGGATTATACCTTGTTTGCTGAATTGGGATAAAAAAACGCTTTCCTGGATGGAGAGCGTTTTGAGTGTGCCATGTGCGCCCAGAAATAAGTGACGGAATTGCTGGATGCACTTCAGGTGACCTTTCCCCCTGAAAAACGGGGATTAATTTTTAGACGGTTACGATCTGATTTAGATTGGTTTCATGGTATTGTTTAATCAAATTCGGCGAGATGTGCCATGGGGTCTTGGGTGTGAACGAGGACCCACAAATCGTTGGGCGCTTCTTCTGACCACCAGAAGACCCATTCGGAGTCTTGGATGGACATGTTGACGCAGCCGTGACTGTGTTTGAAGCCGAAGCGGTTGTGCCAGTAGGTGCCGTGCAGGGCGATGCCGTTGAGTTTGTCGAAGTACATGATGTAGGGGATGTCTTCGAGGAAGTAGTAGTCAACTTTGCCTTCGGCGCCGGACATTTTGTGTTTTTCCCAGCGATCCCAAACCTGGAAGAGCCCTTCTGCTGTGGGCCAGCGATTGAGGCCGGAGGAGATGAGGGCGGCGTAGACCATGCGATTTCCTTCGTAGGCGGCGAAGGTTTGTTCGTAGAGATCTATTTCGGCCCAATATTCATTTTTGCCAATTTCTGCGGGGCGTGGTTCTACATCAACAAGGCTTACGTGGGTTTGTTTGACCCAACGGCCGTTACCGATGTTGTACCAGATCCAATCTTCTTCACCGAGAACAGCGTCATAAACCTGGATGAAGCTGAGACGGGGCAGCACTTCGCCCCCTTCTTCTTCGGTGAGGGTTTCAGCGTCTGGAGCATCACTGGGTATCACGTCGGTCACTATCCAGCCAAACGGCCGTTCGGGTTGAGCCAGTACTTCTACACCTTGATAGGCAGCCGGCTCTACCATGCTGATGTCACTTTCGTGCATGTATTCACCCGGGTTAATTTCATACCAGGTCTCGTCGGCTTCATTTTTGAACCAGCTGTGAACGGTGGCGAATAAATAGCCATCTCCCACATTGCGCACGATGGCAGCATCACGGCTGGGTTCTGCGTAGACGTTAGCCATGTCAGCTTGACGAGCATAATAGCGATGACCGAAGATAGACTCGTCGCCGAGGTCTGGCACGACAAAGTTGCTGTTGTCAACGGGGAAAACTTCTTCTGATGGGGTGTCATCATCATCTGCATCGTCGATGCAGATGTAGGTGTAAACACCAGTGTCCCATTCACATTCAAGTGCTGAGATAGGAGAAGTGAGGCCGATAACGGCCGTTAATATGCTAATCAGTCCGATTATTTTTACAATTTTTGCCACTTAATTACCTCCAGACATAAACCGCAATCTGTGTGTGGAATCGTATCTTATGTGCGTATCCATAAATAAGTTACGGGATTGATGGATGCGCTTCAAGTCTTTACCCCTGAAGAACGGGGAGTGATTTTTAGATGGTCACTATGCTAACCTATTTTACCAAATTTTTGTGCTTTAGCTTCTAGGAGAGATGTACGATTCTCATACGAAACCAATCTGACAAACTGGCTCACGGGGAAGTGCCGGGCACTCAGGAGTGATGATGGGATAAAATACGGAATCATGGCGTCAGCCTTTAAGATCTTTTTGGTCGATGTTGGCGCATAGGTGCCTATTTACCTTTCTGACAAGAAAACGTACACTATGGGCGCATCCACCAATAAGTGATGGGATTGCTGGATGTGTTTCAAGTAACCTGACCATCTGTAAAAAGGGAAGTTATTTCTAGATGGTTACTAGATTAAAGGTGACATTTAATGGATCCAATAACAGTTTTTCAAGGAAAACGAGTTTTACTTGGTGTAACGGGCTCTATTGCTTGTTACAAAGCGGTTGACTTTGCCTCAAAGTTGACCCAGGCGGGGGCTGTGGTTGATGTGATTTTGACGAAGTCGGCGGAGAAGTTTGTCACGCCGCTTACGTTTCGTTCGGTGACGGGCAATCCGGTGTATTCTTCTCTGTGGGATTTGGATGATCATGTGCGACATGTGACGTTGGGTGAGATGGCGGATCTTTTTGTGATTGCACCGGCTACGGCTAATACGATGGCTAAGTTGGCGCATGGGACGGCTGACACGCTCCTTACTGTTACTGCTTTAGCTGCTCGCTGCCCGATGATGGTGGCTCCGGCAATGGATGTGGGCATGTATGAGCATGCAGCTACGCAAGCGAATGTGGCGTTGCTGCGGAAGCGCGGTGTCTTGTTTGCCGGACCGACGGAGGGGCGTATGGCGTCTGGTTTGAGTGGTTTGGGGCGCATGATAGAACCGTGGGAATTGCTGGCGCATGCTCGGGCTATTTTGGCACAAGCAGGGCCTTTGGCTGGCTGTAAGGTTGTTGTTAGCACGGGGCCCACCCGGGAACCGCTTGATCCGGTGCGTTTTATCAGCAACCGTTCGACGGGTAAACAAGGGTTGGCGGTGGCGCAAGCGGCTTTGGATGCGGGGGCGGAGGTTACGTTAATTGCTGGTCCGATCAGTGAGCCGGCACCGATGGGGGTTACCCGTGTTGATGTGCAGACGACGGCAGAAATGGCGGAGGCTGTTTTGGAATCAGTGCGCGAGGCGGATGCCCTGTTTATGGTGGCTGCGGTGGCTGATTTTAGGCCAGAGAATCGGTCTGACCGCAAAATCAAGAAAACGGAAACGGATGACAAGTGGGGTCTGGCGATTGGCTTGGAAGTGACTCTGGATATTTTAGGGGCTGTTAAGGAACAGCGAGAAAAGATGGGTTACCCGCGCGTGTCGCTGGGTTTTGCTGCGGAGACTCATGATGCGTTTGAGTATGGGCGGCAAAAGTTGTTGCGCAAAGGGCTTAATCTGATTGCGGTGAATGATGTGTTGGCGGACGGGGCGGGTTTTGGTGTTGATACCAACCGGGTGGTGCTGCTGAGTTCGGCGGGGGTGTTGGAGGAGATGCCTTTGCAGAGCAAAACGGCCGTTGCTGAACGTTTGGTGCATCACGTGGCAAATGCATTAGGTCGGAATAATCAGCCCTAAGTTGTTTGTGGTATGTGCTTTGGCGCACTGAAAATCTCGGGCTAGTTTGTGGTATGCGCTTTGGCGCGTGAAAATGGCGCACTAAAGTGCGCACTACGAACTTTGTGGTATGTGTTTTGGCGCGTGAAAATGGCGCACTGAAAATCTCGGGCTAGTTTGTAGTATGCGC
>PDQY01000094.1 GCA_002746795.1 Chloroflexota bacterium
GTCACCATAGGCTACAAAAAAACGGTCGGCATGGAGGTACTCAGACAGTTGGGCGATGCGGCTGGCTTTTTCCCTGTTGAGGCCGGTATCGACCAGCGAGACATCCCAGGGGGGATGGTTGAATTCGCTGTGAAAGGTGGCGTGAGAACGGCCGTTATCGGCACCACCTAAATGCAACGTGACATCGCGGGTTATCGGTTCGTATTCCCAAAAGTAGCGGCGAATTTGATCTTGTCCGTAGCCTAAGGCCAGCACAAAGCGATGGCAGCCGTGGGCAGAGAAAATGCGCATGACGTGCCACAAAATCGGGCGGCCACCCACTTCTACCAGTTCCTTTTTGCGCGATGTTGAGCCGCGCATTCTTGTCCCTTGTCCACCACAGACAATGACGACGGGAATATCGACCATAAAATACCTCAAATCTTTGGTGCGAGCCGATCATAACACAGCATATTCGGCATTGCCACTGGGTAGGAAGCGGGCAGAGGGGAATCGCAGGGAAGTAGAGAGAAAGGAGATGGGCGAGCGCACGGTATGGAGGGACGGCCGATTGGGCCTATTTCGCAATGGGTTGATTTTGTTTTAAAATCGGGTATATGAGCAGCGAGCAAACGTCTGGGCATCTGGTGATTGTGGGGGCGGGTCTGGTTGGTGTGTTAACGGCCGTTTCTCGGCAGTCTTGGGCAGTCGATGTGACTGTCAGGGGCAGACCCTGTTTGGCTCGGTTATGAGGGCGCATGTTTATGAGAAAGTACGTGAAAGGGATAAATTGGCTGCTGCCTAATCCGCGCTGGCTGGTTGTTGGCCTGGGGATCAAACGGTGGCTGCTTTTGTTGGGTGTTGGCGCCGTGGTGGCTGGCATGGGCTTTGTGTATGCGATTTTGTTGCTAGATTTGGGAGGCTGGCTGCCACAGTCTGTTTATGAAGCGATCACCTTGCAATTTTTGCCCCCTGCCTGGCGCATGCTTTTACCACTTTTGCTAGGTGGCGGCGTTATGTTGTTATCTGTCTACATGTTGGGGCGGCGTTTAGTGGCACCTTTCCGCCATCCCGATGAAGGGGTTGCCGAAACTTTGTACCAGTACAGTCGCCAGGGACGTGGCCCCCGAATTGTCGCTATTGGCGGCGGCACCGGTATGCCCTCTTTGCTGCGCGGGTTGAAGGAGTATACGCGCAATATCACTGCCATTGTCACGGTGGCTGATGATGGAGGCAGCAGCGGCCGCCTGCGCCGTGAACTGGGCTTGCTGCCCCCTGGCGATTTCCGCAACAATATCGCAGCGCTGGCGCGAGATGAAGCGTTGATGACGCAGGTGTTGCAATATCGCTTTGGCAGCAGTGTGGTGGCTGGAGATGAAGAAGGAGATGAGGGAAACGGCCGTTCTGAGAAACAAGATGCCTCCTTGCTCCAGGGACACGCTTTTGGCAATCTGCTTCTGGCTGCCCTCACCGGCATCACCGGCAGCTTTGACGAAGGTCTGCTGGCTTCCGAACGGGTTCTGGCCATGCGGGGCAAAGTGGTGCCTTCTACCCTGGCAGAAGTGACGCTTGGCGCTGACATCGAGTTAAACGGCAAAATCCAGCGCGTCATTGGCGAATCCGCTATTCCCGAAGTTAGAGGCAGTATCCAAACTGTTTTCCTGGAACCAGGCAATGTTCAAGCTTATCCACCAGCGCTTAAAGCTATCTTCCAGGCAGATCTCATTTTGATGGGACCAGGCAGTTTATACACCAGTATTTTGCCTAATTTGCTCGTGCCTGACCTGGCCGCAGCGTTGCAGCGCGCCCGGGCGCCAAAAATTTATATTTGTAACCTTGCCATTCAGCCGGGAGAGACGGATAATTACAGCGTAGCGGATCACGTTGACGCGCTTTTAAAGCACATTGCCACACCACTCCTCAATGTTGTCTTGGCGAATGACAACCTCGCAATCCCCCCAGAGACCGGTGGTGGACAAACGGTTTACGTAAAGCCAATTGCACCGAAACAAGTGAAAATGATAACGGCCGATTTAGTTGATGAGGCACGCCCCTGGCGGCATGACAGTGCTAAATTGGCGCGTGCTGTCATGGATTTGCTGGCTCAATCGTAGCGATATTTTTTGACTGACGATGAACGACAAATGACCAATGCCTGGCAACCAGTCTTTCAACCTTCGTCCCTGGTCTTTTATCCGTAGCGCAATTAGGCCATACGTAATGCAAATTTCATGACATTCTACATGTCAAACAATTAGTGTTAGTGTTACAATTAGCAAGGTGTAAGCTTGCAAAATAACGAAAAGGAGATTTTTCGATGACAATTAAAGTTGGTATTAATGGGTTCGGTCGTATCGGCCGCTTGGTTTTCCGTCGTTCTGTCGAGCTAGACGACATTCAGGTAGTTGGTATCAATGACTTGCTAGACGTAGATTACATCGCCTACATGCTGAAATATGATTCTACTCACGGTAAATTTAACGGTTCTGTGGAGGTTGTTGATGGCAAACTGGTTGTTAATGGGAATGCCATTCGCGTGACCTCTGAAAGAAACCCTGCAGACCTGAAATGGGACGAAGTAGGCGCAGAGGTTGTTGTGGAATCCACCGGTATTTTCTTGACTGACGAATCTGCTCGGGCACATATCCAGGCGGGCGCCAAGAAAGTTGTGTTGTCTGCACCTTCCAAAGATGCGACCCCGATGTTTGTCATGGGAGTGAACCATGACACATATGCTGGTCAAGACATCGTTTCTAACGCTTCTTGCACCACTAACTGCCTTGCCCCTGTGGCCAAAGTGTTGCATGACAACTTTGGCATTAAAGATGGTTTGATGACCACTGTCCATGCCACTACGGCTACCCAAAAGACTGTTGACGCACCATCTCCAAAGAAATGGCGTGCTGGTCGTGGCGCTGGCCAGAACATTATTCCTTCTTCCACTGGGGCTGCGATTGCTGTTGGTAAGGTGATCCCAGAACTGAACGGTAAACTGACCGGTATGGCATTCCGTGTGCCCACCCCGAATGTTTCCGTTGTTGATCTGACCGTTAACCTGGAAAAACCAGCCAGTTATGAAGAGATCAAAGCTGCGATGAAAGCGGCTGCTGAAGGCGACATGGCGGGTGTTCTGGGGTATACCGAAGATGATGTGGTCTCCAATGATTTCTTGGGCGAAATGTGCACGTCTACTTTTGATGCTGGTGCTGGCATTGCCTTGACTGACACCTTTGTGAAGGTGATTTCTTGGTATGACAACGAATGGGGTTACTCTTGCAAAGTTTTGGATCTGGTTCGCCATATCGTTGGCTAGTTGCTGGGCACGATTTTGAGATATGCGGAGTGCGGTTTCTCTTCGCCTGGCGCGTGTGGGCGAGCGCACCCCGCATTTTTACTAAACAATTGTTTTTCTAAATGTTTAAGTAAAATGTAATTCCTCCAGGGGGATTATGTTTTACTTTTTTTATGTTTCTGCTGATAAGAGCATTCCATGGAATTGAAAGAACTCGAAGCACGCATGCATGAATTTGTTGACGGCAAGGGCTGGTATGACGATGATTCACCCAAACCGCAAACGCCCCGCAATTTAGCGGCATCTTTAGCGATTGAGGCGGCTGAGGTGCTGGAGCATTTCCAGTGGCGTGAAGAGGTGAAGGATGTGCATGATTTGGCTGGTGAATTGGCTGATGTCGCTTTGTATTTGATGCAGCTTGCCAGCATTACTGGCATTGATTTGGAGCAGGCTATCTTGGATAAATTAGCTCTCAATCAGACGCGCGAGTGGCCTATCCCATGAAGATTCTCACCGTATCGGATCGGGTTTTAGATCTGCTGTATTCGTCGAATTTGCGCCAGACTATGCCGGATATTGACCTGATTATCGGCTGTGGTGATTTGCCTTTTTATTACCTCGATTTTTTGGTTTCTTCATTGGATGTGCCGCTGGTTTACGTTAAAGGCAACCATGACCGGGGTCCGCAATACACGGCCGATGGCCGGGAACTGCATGATGTACTTTGCGGGACGAATTTACATGGTCAGGTGATTAACTTCAAGGGGTTGTTAATAGCTGGCCTGGAGGGCTCTATGCGTTACCGTCCCCATGCTTCGTTGATGTATAACGAGCGAGAAATGCGCTGGCAGTTTTCTCAATTGGTGCCACGGTTGTTGATGAACCGCAGCCGTTTTGGCCGTTATCTCGACATTTTCGTCGCCCATTCCCCTCCCTTTGGCATCCACGATAGGAAGGATTTGCCTCACACTGGTTTCAAAGTGTTCCTCACTTTGCTGAAGATGTTTAAGCCGCGTTATATGCTGCATGGGCATATTCACTTGTACCGCTCTGATACAGTGAGGGAAACGATCTTTGAAGAAACTATGATCCTCAATATTTACCCCTACAAAGTTTTGGACATTAGTTTGGACTAATGCTCAAGGATATCCCTGGAAGATGGGGATTACTTGTTAGGTCGCTAGTGGCCAGTTTCTTTGGGCAATGTTTTGGCCTGGTTGTGTAATTTGATGGGTTCTCTGGGTTGACTGCGTAGGCGCATGTTGAGCAGTTCTACAATGAACGCGAAGAACATCGAGAAGTAGATGTAGTTGCGCAAATGTAGATCGTGGGCTAAGTTGGCGCTCCAGCCTTCAACTACGAGCATGACACCAATTAAAATTAGGAAGGAAAGGGCCAGAATTTTCATGGTGGGATGTTCTTCCACGAAGCGGCTGATAGCCCCAGAGGCGGCTAACATGACACCTGCGGCGAGGATAATGGCGACGATCATCACCCACACTTCATCTGCAATGCCAACGGCCGTTATCACTGAATCTAGCGAGAACACAATGTCCACTAACACCACCTGAATGATCACACTGGTCATCGACACTTTCTTGACTGCCTCAACATCGTGCTGTTTGTGGTCTACCGTTTCTAGCTTGTCGTGAATCTCATAGGTACTCTTGGCAATGAGGAATAAGCCGCCCCCCAACAAAATTAAATCGCGGCCGCTCACGGCGTTACCCAACAGCGCAAACAACGGTTCTGTCAGTCCCATAATCCAATTGATGAACAGCAGCAAAATGACACGGGTGCCGACAGCCAGGCTGATCCCCAACTGACGACCCAACGCTCGTTGTTTTTCAGGCAGTTTACCAGTCAAAATGGCAATGAAAATCACATTGTCAATGCCTAACACAATCTCTAATGCAGTTAAGGTGAGTAGGGCGATTAAGTTTTGTGTCGTAAATATTTCCATAGCTAAATCCTCGTGGGTTCTCTCCTTTGTTGTTGGTCAGAACTATCTGATGACTGTCACCACATAACCGGGTAACTTATACACTACTAACGCAGACTGGTCAATAAAAGTTTTACGAATCTACCATTTGCCCCTATACTAATGTGGTGACTTTCCAAAACTGAGAAGTGCGCACGCCCACGTGCCACTCGTCACACCCCTCAAAATTGAAAAGTTGAGATATTGGATTCGCCTGATTTTAAAGATGGGTTAAGTTGATACCCTTGTTTCAGTGCAATCACCCAAATTTTTAAAACCCACAATTTATGACGGAGGATGATGCAATGACAGAAGAACAGAAGATGGTTGGCGATGTTTATTACCCGGCAC
>PDQY01000008.1 GCA_002746795.1 Chloroflexota bacterium
ACCTGAGGTTTTCAGGGCGCTGTTTTTTACGCGTCCAAGCGCATACTACAAACGAACCTGAGGTTTTCAGGGCGCTGTTTTTTACGCGTCCAAGCGCATACTACAAACGAACCTGAGGTTTTCAGGGCGCTGTTTTTTACGCGCTAAAGCGCGTACTACAAACGAACCTGAGGTTTTTAGGGCGCTGTTTTTTACGCGCTAAAGCGCATACTACAAACGAACCTGAGGTTTTCAGGGCGCTGTTTTTTACGCGCTAAAGTGCATACTACAAGCTAACCTGAGGTGTAATGGGTCACTGTGCCCTCCGGCATCTTTGCTACATTCGATTCTCGAATCAAGGCTCGTGCCAAAATGCGTGTCGGGTCGATGGTTATCATGCCCGCTAATTTTTCTGAGGGGATGGCAAGAGGGATTTCTGTGCAGCCTAGGATGATGGCTTGTGCCCCTTGCGCTTTAACGGTTTTAGCGGCGACATGGAGGTGAGAAACGGCCGTTTCTGTGGCGCCGCCATTAGCCTTGATGCCGTAAACTGGATCATAAATCGACGGATGAACCAACTCGACTTGCATCGTCTCCTCTGGCACTATGATTGTGAAACCCAATGGTTCCAGCACTTGCGGGTAAATCTGAGCGCGGTAGGTGCCGGTGGTGGACAACACCCCTATGGCTTCCACCTCTGGATAATTCTCGTGCAAAAAACGGCCGACTTCCCGAATCATATGCAGCAATTTGATGGGACAGTTTGCTTTTTTCAGTTCTGATTCAATGACGCTGAAAATAGCAGGTGCGTGGGCTGTGTTGCATGGAATACCTGCCACTTCAGCGCCCATTGTGGCTAGTTTTTGTAGTTGGGAAGCTATCGCGCAGCCTGGATTTTCGGTTACGATACCAAGCAAGTATTCCGTGCGGTCTAAAATCTCGTTGGGTTGGGAGAGGCTGTAAATGGGCAGGTGATCCTGGTCACAGTTAGCCACAGTTTCCTCTAAAACCTTGCTTAGTAAATCTAGCCCGGCAAATGGACCAACACCAGCTACAATACCGATTGGTTTTTCATGAATCAAAGCTCAACTCCTGAATCAGTGCCTGGCACTGTGTTATGATTTCCTTCTTGCCAAACGCCTTATGAATCGTTCATAATAGTGATGTTGCTAACCAAGTTTACCGCTTTTGTCTTATTTATAACAGACTTGTGAGTCACGAAACAACCAAGATATATCATGAAAAAATTCAAGATTATGGTTTGTTTGCTCCTGTTTGCTTTTCCCCTGGCTTTGCATGCTCAAAATGATGTGGAGCCCACCATTGTCATCACGGAAGTGTACTATAACACTCCTGGGGATGATGCTGTGAACGAATGGATCGAAATTGTTAATTTGACGACGGAACCCGTAGATCTTTCGGCGTATCGCATTGGGGATGCGGCCGCTGTTGGTGATTATGAAGGTATGCTGCGCTTTCCTCAAAATGCGGTGTTGGCCTCAGAGCAAGTTGTTGTGGTGGCGCAAACGGCCGTTTCCTTTCACCAGGTTTATGGCTTTTTCCCAGATTATGAGATTGAAGACACCGACCCTGCCGTGCCCGATATGCGCGATTTCCCCTTGTGGTCTTCGGGAGATTTAGCCCTGGCTAATGATGGAGATGAGGTTCTGCTGCTGCACAAAATGACTGTTGTTGATGCCATCAATTATGGCGACAGCGAGCATTTCTTTGCCCCAGCCATCAATAGTGTCTTTCGCGGACAAAGTATCGAGCGGGTGCCTGCTACTTGCGATACAGACAGTGCTGCGGGTTGGTTACCACGTGAAATACCTACACCAGGTGAGGTAACTTTTGCCGGGTCGTGTCCGTTGCCTGAAGTGCAGGAGCCGTTGGCGGAAAATGATTTACCTCCTCTTGGGGAAATTCAAGGCAGTGGTGAGGTGTCGCCTTACGTGAATCAGATCGTTTCATTCCGGAGTGTTGTCACGGGCATTCACGCTGATCAAAATCTGGCTGGAACTACATATTACACGCTCTTTGTTCAAGATATTCCTGGGGATGAAGATGGGAATCCCGACACGTCTGATGCGATCCCGGTTTTTCTTGGCTGGAAACGGCCGTTTATGACCATTGGTGATCACGTAGAAGTGACTGGACTTGTCACAGAATATTTTGGCCTTACCGAAATCGACGCCGATGACCTGGAAATCACGGTGACGGCTAGTGACCAACAGCTGCCCGAACCCATAATCCTCAACCTCTCAAACATGCAGCCTGCTGACTTTGAAACAGTAGAAGGGATGCTGGTGGCCTTGCCCGAGGCGCGGGTCATTGGTCCCAGCCATGCCGCTTGTGGCTTTGCTGTCACCCTGCCGGATGGGCCAGAGCGCATCATCCGACGCAGCGCAGTGGACAGCGTCGCTGCTATTTTGCCCGTACTTAACCAGACTGATGTGGTGTGTGAGGATTTTCCGCAGGTAAAAACAGGGGATGAGATTTCTGGGCTGCGTGGCCCGCTTACCTATCACTTTAGTCAATACAAAATTGTGCAGCAAGATAATGAGATGTTACAGGTAACGGCCGTTCCCCGCCCAGAGCTGCCAAACCATGCTCAAACTGCTTTACTGACCTTTGCCACTATCAATATGGAAAATCACTTTGATGCCATTGACGATACTGGGACAGACGCCGAGCCAAAACCGAGCCCTGCTGATATTGGTTTGCGCCAGACAAAATTAGCTTACGCCATTGGGCAAACTTTGGCCTGCCCCACAGTGGTCGGCGTGCAAGAAGTGGAAAAGCAGGTGCTTTTAGATGGGTTGGCTGAGGCTCTTGTTGACTACTGTGGCATGCGCTACACGGTGACACATGTGGAAAGCGCAGATGTGCGCGGAATAGATGTGGCTCTGCTCTCTGATCCGACCCGGGTTCAGGTAAATGCAGCCAGCTTGCAACAGGGTTGCACGCTGATCGAGACTGGCATTCAGGATGAAACGGTCGTTTGCCCTCATAATCACGTCCCCCTATTTTCCCGTCCCCCTTTGCAAGTAATGCTCACCATTGATGGGGTAGAATTTACTGTTTATGTTAACCATTTCAAGTCTAAACGAGGGGGGGAAAGAGAAACGGCACCTCGCCGTTTGGCGCAGGCGCAGCATCTGGCTGATTTGGTCGATACACAACTGCAGGCCAACGCCGACGCCCGCATTGTTGTCCTGGGTGATTTTAATGATTATGAAGATTCGCCGCCGATGCAGTTGTTGCAGGAAAACGGCCGTTTGTACAACACGCTTCAGCAAATCCCAGAGCAAGACCGCTATAGCTACAACTTTAGTGGTATCTCCCAACTCATCGATGGCATTCTGGTTTCTGAATCTTTGCTCCATGATATTGAAGATGTGCTTATTTTCCACACCAACGCCGATTATCCTGATAACCTGCTGCATGATACCAGCGAGGAAAACTTGCCCTTCAAAGCAACAGATCATGACCTTGCCCTGCTTATCCTAAATTCAGAGCCATTGCCCCGGCCAACACCTCTCTCATCCCCCGTTCTTTCTGAACAGGAACCGGCAGATGTGAGTACAAACCTATCAGAATCGAACTTATGGCCATGGATTCTGGGGGGTATTTTCTTAATTGTGATCAGCGGAACGGCCGTTTTCACAGGTTTAATGGTGGCAAAACGTCATCATTCTGAGTAGAATGTTGATATGACCGAAAAGGGTAATCAGCAAATTTTAATCCTTGATCCAGATACAGAATTTACCGTGCAGTTAGCCCAGCAGATTCGAGCCAATGGCTACCATTTAGTATTTGCCGCCCCAACTATCCGCCAGGCACACCACCATCAAGTTCGCCATGATATAGATCTGGCGTTTATCCCGATTTCAGATAATGACAGCGTGATTGATGCTCTCAGAATCAAACAGCCTGACTTACGCATTGTTATCATGACCCCCTCCCCAGATTTCCAGGTGCCCGAATCATTTTCAGGGAAAATACAGGCCATCTTGATTAAGTCCCATTTAGAAGCAGATTTACCCGATATTTTAGACAATGCTTTTCACCAACCCCTTGTTAAAGAGCAACCCAAGCATTTAAAAACGTGCAAACAACCCGATACGGCATTGTTGATCGCGGTGCTGCAGCAAGCAAACTTGGGTCAGTTGATTCAAACAGCTATTTTTGCTAAAAAGGAACGAGTATTAGCTCATTGGGGTAAGCTAAACGATACAGAAGTAGCTGCTGTAGCCCTGCATGTTGGTCAAAATTGGCCTGTTGAAAATGAAAAAAACGTTCGTGTTCAATTTCATCGGCTGCCAGCTCGATCTGGGGATCGTTTGCTGTATTCTCTCTGTGTGGAAAACATCTTTTTGCTTACGCTTGTGGCCTTACCTGAAACACCATTAACGCAGCTGCGTATTGAGGCAGATCGGATTGCCGACCACCTTGCTGAGGCAGTTCATGGGCGGAATATGCTTGATATGCCATCGAACCCATCTATGCATCATAAGCAGAAGCCGCTTACTTATGCTATCGTGTGGCGCCCATTAAAAAAACTGCCACCTGCCTTAGTAATTCCCCTACGACGAGCTTTAGGTCGGTTGGCAACCACCAATGGCTGTGCCTTAAAAGAAGTTTCGGTACAGGCAGAGCTGATTCACCTTGTTGTCACTTGTCCCCCTGGTCGAGATAGTGCTTGGGCAGCATATCTCTTCAAAAATGGGTCTGAAGCAATCATTCAGCAAGAATACAATTTCAACGTCCATTTGTGGGAAACAGGTTACTACGCCACTGAATCAGAAGCCCCCCTTTCTGAAAAAGAACTCAACCTGTTCCTAGAACAACCCGTGTAAACTGAATAAGCCATCAACGGCAACCAGTGTTCGGCTGCTGACCACGAACTACAGATTTTGCTATAATAGGGCAAAGGGGATCTCAAATGGATAGTAAATCAAAAATTAGCTTAGCCGGCTTGGGTGTTGTGGGCGTTGGTTTAACGTTAAGTTATCTGTTCCGCAAGAAGATTTGGGAACGTGTATTCAAGCTCACCCCCGCTAATTATCAGGTCAAAGTTGAAAAAAATTTACGTTTGTTGATGCCGGATGGTGTTGAACTGGCAACGGATGTGTATCGCCCTCAATCGAATCAACCGCTGCCCACCATTTTATTGCGCACACCTTATGGACGTGGCGGCACGATAGGCTTGCCCATGGTGTTTATTTCCAACCGGTTTGCTGAACGCGGCTACAATGTGGTTTGCCAGGACGTGCGTGGTATTCATGGGTCAGGTGGCGAGTTTAAACCGTTTGTCTATGAAAAAATGGACGGGCAAGCCACGTTAGAATGGATTGATACCCAGCCGTGGTCTGATGGCAAGGTGGGCATGTGGGGTCCCAGTTACTTAGGTTATGTGCAATATGCCGCTGCTGCGACGGGCCATACTCAGTTGAAAGCACTTGTCCCCCTGGTGACGCAGTCAAACATGGTGGATCTGGCAGATAATGGTCATGCTTTGGACACGATCATGCGTTGGATGTACATTATTGACGCCATGTCAACACCGGGGCTGCCGGTGTGGGAGCGGGTAAACCGGGTGATGCGCTGTGAGGTGCAGGATAAAGCATTGGCTCCAGGCTGCTATCACCTTCCTCTGGATACAGTCGATGAGGTTGTGCTGGGCAAGACGGTTCAATTTTATCAGGATTGGATCACTCACTTCCACCATGAAGATGATTCTTATTTCCAAAAGGTTGATCTGAAACAGACGATAGCCAAAATGCCGCAAGCGGTTCACTTTATGGGGGGGTGGTATGATCTGTTTTTACCGGGACTGCTGCGAGATTATGCTGCTCAAAAAGCGGCTGGTGGCTCACCTTATCTCACCATTCATAAATGGGGGCACTATGATTTGGCGCAGCAAGCTGGAACCGTGTGTGAGGCGTTGGCCTGGTTTGACCATCATTTGAAGGGCAAGACGAATGGTTTGCCCCTGAAGCCAGTGAATGTGTGGGTCATGGGGGCTGATGAGTGGCGCGGCTTTGATCATTGGCCACCGCCAAGTCAGGAAACAGCTTATTATTTGCAAGGAGATGGCATGGGAAATGGTGACGGCGACACGCTCAGCGCAGGCCGTTTATCTCCCATTAACCCGCCCATGTTTGATGAACCGGATCAGTATCGCTTCGATCCGGCTGATCCTACGCCTAATTTTGCCGGAGCTTTGCTCTCTACTGCTGCCGGTATGGTAGATAACCGAGAATTGGAAGCGCGGCATGATGTTCTCGTATTTACCTCGCCACCTTTGTTGAATCCCTTGGAGATTATCGGGCCTGTGAGAGCTGTTTTGTATGTGCAATCGAGCAGCCCGTTTACGGACTTTTTTGCCCGGTTATGTGTGGTAGAGGAAAACGGCCGTTCCGGCAAGCGCACTCCAGGCCGGTCTCTCAATTTATGTGATGGTTTGCTGCGTCTTGAACCAGGGATAGGGGAGCGGCAGCCAGATGGCAGTTTGCGCATTGAAATTGACATGTCTGCTACCGCTTATCGCTTCCAACCTGGTCAACGGATTCGACTGCAAGTGTCCAGCGGTACTCATCCCCGCATTGGGCGTAATTTGGGCACTGGCGAACCTATCCTCACCAGTACGCGCATGGTGGTTCAGGAACAGACAGTGCTGCATGATGGAAAACGGCCGTCGGCGCTGTTCTTACCCGTTTTTGAAGGGAGAGGGTAGGCGGAACTCCACTGCACTGAGGCGGGGATGTTGCTTAAACCTTTCATGTTTACTCCTCGTCAAGTACCCGACCCTTGTTTCCGGTGATGGGCAGGTGCAGTGCCGGGCAGTTGGCGCATGTAAACCGTTTGCCCTGCTATGCCCCTTTTGGTAAAATTCTCGATAGTTCTTTGAGGGATAGTTTAATGGCAAAACAACGGACTCTGACTCCGTCGTTCCTGGTTCGAGTCCAGGTCCCTCAGTAAGTAAACACAGAAAAGCCCACTATTTAGCGGGCTTTTTTATTTTCAGAACAATTCTAATGCTTTCGGTTCCTACGTTGCATTCCACCGCTGCCAACGTTCTAAGTCGTGAACAGTTTCGCGCAATCCCGACAAAATTTTAGTCATTGTCGTCCTGAAATCCATCATTTCCCGTTCTAATTCTGAAATTTTCTCTCTTAGTACATCTGCGTCATTTTGTATCATTAAACACGATGTCACTTGACTTTTATGTATGTAAAAAATAAAACTTAATCTAGGCTAAATTTTATCGAGCGTCAAGATTGACACAACATTCTATCCTCTTATCCCGCCGGAGGTGGTTTTGCAAGATGGTGGTACGCCTGGGCTGGAAACGGTGTTGCTGTTGAAAGGTTACGAGAAGGTGATCATTGTTGATGCGGCTGACATGGGGCTGGCACCAGGCGAATGGCGGCGCTTTTCATTGGCGAGGCTGACCGCACAGGAAGCAAACTTGAAGGGCACGCTGCATCAGGCTGGGTTGGCAGAAGCGTTAGGGTTAGCTGTAGCGTTCAAGATGCTGCTAGATGGGGGGGGTGTTTGAGGGGGAGCCAGTTCTCAGTGGCCTGCTTGCTGAAGGCAGACCACTGTAAACTGTCTACAGAATTGTTATGAACCACTCTTAATTATGGTTGCCCTAAGATAAAAAACAATGACAGGTGTTAATCTAAAGTTTATCATCTGTGTAAAGAAAAGTTAACGCAGGTTCAAAATTCTTGTGCGGCTACCCGTACTTGGAGGGGATCAGGAGCTAGAATGGTGCTGTGCCCCTGGTTTCTATGATTCCATTGGTGGCGACGGGAATTGTGTAAGCTCTTGTGGGCGCTTTCCTGATTGCTTAATCGTTAACCTTAAATTTGTTTGAGCCAGATTCCGATCAATGTGGCGATGGTGATGCTAGACAGCAATTCAACCAGATACAACGTTGTATTGCCATTTTCTTGTACATCAGGCCATTCTGTGATTAAACGAGGTAGGATCACAACAGGAATAAGAAAATATTGGCCGATAAAAACAAATGTTGTGATTAAAATGCGTTCCAAAATTTCGATGTATTTGTTTGTGCGTCCGGGAAATTCAGGTGCTGTGCCTTGCACTAAACCATAGGAGGTAAATTTCACTAATACCCAAGCTGGCATGGTTATACAGGCGTAGCCCAGAATGAATAGCATAATGTGTTCACTTTGGGAGGCGGACGTAAAATCAGTGATTATGGATGTGGCAGGTGAATAGCCCCCGAGTGCCAAGGCGCTAAAAATGACGATGAAATGTGCTGTTTGGTCAAGTAAAAATCTTGCCAGTGCCGGGATTGGCGGTTTCACATAGAGCTGAGATGCATCGATTAGAAAGTGGGTGGCACTAATAAACAAAACACCTGGCCACCAATAAGGTTGAAAGGGGAGGGCAAAAAGCATGGTTGTTAGAGAAATGATGATACAATGAGTCACAACGCCCTTGAGTTCTCTACTTTTCCATGCGGCTAACGCATCCCATTGGAGAATGTAATCTCCTACGAGATGTGCCAAAATCATTGCAATAACCATTACATACCTTCCTGGTTATGGAGATATTTTCATTTGTTGGGTAATTTGCCAAACATTTAGATCAATATCCAATATCCTACTGGCTTAGGCTTAAGTGTGCTGTGAAATACATCACATTTTGAATATATTTCTGTGCTGTATGATGTTTATCAATGGTTTAGATGACGAATGTCACTAGGGATATCCTATCGTGATCTCCAAAATTTAGACTAAAATTATTGATGATAGGAATCTTTGTATGTTCCAGGTAACCAGACGAGTTGATTATGCAATTCGTATCATGATTGAGTTGGCGCAACTAGAACCGGGTGATAATTTATCTGCGCGAGAGTTATCTAAGAAAACGGCCGTTCCCAAAGCATTTCTCCATAAAATAAACTCGGATCTCTTAAAGGCCTCGCTTACCCGCACCTATGCTGGGGCGCATGGCGGTGTGGCGTTGGCCAAATCGGCTAAGGACATTTCTGTGCTTCAAGTGGTTGAGGCTGTGGAAGGTACGTTTTGTATAAATTCCTGCCTCATTCATCCGCAAGAATGCCCACGAGATATGATTTGTCCGGGGCATGCTGTTTGGGGGCGTGTGCAAAACATGCTGGTGCAAGAGCTAAGTAGTATCTCATTTGATGAGTTGGCAAACTCCGCCCAAATCCTTAAGGAAAACCCTCAGCGTCCTGCCCACATCGTTTATGTTTCAGAAAAATAATTCATGAATACCAGGTATAACGCGATGTTAGCAGGGGGAGGAGAAAAATTTAACGCAATTTTCATTGGCTTATACCCTGAAAAGCTTTTTAATTCTAATAATCTGTGAAGGTGGAGAAATTTCTTACAGTTTTTAGGAGAAAAATGTGGTTAAGTCCGTGTTAGTTGTTGATGATGAGCAAATGACCCGCACCTTGCTTCAGTTAATGTTGGCATCAGCAGAGTATGAAGTGCTGGAGGCAAGCGACGGTTTTGAGGCGCTTGAGAAAATAGCGAAGCAGAAGCCAGATATTATCGTTTTGGATGTGATGATGCCCAATATGGATGGTATTACCTTATGCCATAAGCTGCGGAGTCGGGAGGATGATACGGCAGATATTCCTGTCATTTTATTGAGTGCCAAAACGAACCCGGAAGCTATTCAAGAAGGGTTATTTGCCGGTGCCAACCGTTATTTGACCAAACCAGTGTCACGAAAGGATTTGCTAGAGAGCCTGGCGGAACTATTGTCCTCGGTTTCGGTTTTATTGAAGTAAGCTGCGAGCCGAGTTTAGTTGAGCAAGCAGTGCTTTTTCAGATGTACCACCCGGTATGTCGCGGCTGTTGAGTGATGATTGGAAATTGAAAACGGCCGTTACGTCAGCCCCAAATAGATCGCTAATCCCCTGTAAATCAGACAACGTTAAATCGGTGATGGCTGCCCGACGGTTTTCGGCTGTTTGTACTACCTCACCAATGATGTGATGCGCCTGGCGAAAGGGAAGGTTGCGCTTCTTCACGAGGTAATCAGCCAGATCGGTGGCCAGCAAGCTGGGGTCGAGTTGAGCGGCCATCTTGTCTGGATTGATGCGCAGGGTGTTGATGACTCCCGTCATGACGGGGAGTGCCAGGTTCAGGGTGTCGAAGGCGTCGAACACCGGCTCCTTATCTTCTTGCAGATCCTTATCGTAGCTGGAGGGCAAGCCCTTGATGGTGGCGAGGAAACCGGTGAGGTTGCCTAGCAAACGGCCGCTTTTGCCGCGTGTCAGTTCCAGGGTGTCGGGGTTTTTCTTTTGCGGCATAATGCTGGAGCCGGTAGCGTAAGCATCATGCAGCTGCACGAAACCAAACTCGGTGCTGCTGTAGAGCGCCAGCTGTTCAGACAAGCGGCTGAGGTGCAGCCCGGTCATGGTGGCGGTATAGAGAAAATCGGCCACGAAATCACGATCTGAGACGCCGTCCTGGCTGTTGTGGGTGATACTGTTAAAGCCTAGTTCTGCAGCGAGGAAATCCCGGTCGATGGGGAAGGCGGAGCCGGCAAAAGCAGCAGAACCTAGGGGGCAAACGGCCGTTCTCTGCCACACTTGTCCCCATCTTTCTTGATCTCTGTGCAACGGCCAAAAATGGGACAGGAGCCAATGTCCCCAGGTGACGGGCTGCGCGTGCTGTAGATGGGTATACCCTGGCATGGGCACCATCAGGTTGGCTTCGGCGTTGCTGACGATGGCGGCTTGTAACTTTGCCAACTGTGCCTGCATTTCTTTGATGGCTTGCATCGTCCATAAGCGAAAATCGGTGGCAACCTGGTCGTTGCGGCTGCGACCTGTGTGCAGTTTGCCCCCTACAGTGCCTACAATTTCTGTCAGACGGCGTTCCACAGCGGTGTGAATGTCTTCATCTCCGGCATCGACGACAAAGCTGCCATCATCGAGTTCCAGGCGAACCTGTGTTAACCCACTGATGATGGTTTCTGCTTCTTCTGTGGTGAGGATACCTGCTTTGACCAAACCTTTGGCCCAGGCGATACTGCCGATGATGTCTTCATGATACATGCGCACATCAAAGGGAAAGCTGTCGTGAAATTGCCTGACCAGGGTGTCTGTGGGCCGTGCAAAACGGCCGCCCCATAACTTGGCCATGGAAAACCTCCTTTAAGTCCGGTAATCGGCGTTGATGGTTACATAATCATGGCTTAGGTCGCAGGTCCAGACGGTGTCGGCGGCGTTGCCCTCGCCCAGCTGCAGGCTGATGATGAACTCAGCTTGGGCGAAAATGGCAGCAGCTTCCTCTTCCCGGTAATGGGTGGGTGTGCCTTGATTGACTAGATGTAGTTCGTAAGGTTGTTTGGCGCCGATCCATAGGTCTACTTTGTGTGGGTCAAAGGGAATGCCGGCACGACCGGCGGCCATGAGTAAACGCCCCCAGTTGGCATCGCTGCCTGCCAGGGCGGTTTTGACCAGCGGGGAGGTGGCGATGGTGTTGGCGATGGTGTGAGCATCTTTGCTGGTTTCTGTGCCGGAGACTTGGATTTCTACAAACTTGGTGGCACCTTCGCCATCTTTGACAATCCATTGGGCTAACTGACGACAGAGCACGTTCAGTGCTTCGCTGAAGGCTTCGGCGTCTGTGTGGCTGTGGATGGCGACGCCGCTGGCTCCGTTTGCCAGCAGTAGGACGGTGTCGTTGGTGCTGGTGTCCCCGTCGATGGAGATGCGGTTGAAGCTTTGGTTAACGGCCGTTTTCAGCAAACTATCCAGCACGTCAGGGGCAATGATGGCGTCGGTTGTCAACAAAGAAAGCATTGTAGCCATGTCGGGGTGAATCATGCCTGAACCTTTGGCCATGCCGCCAATGGTGACGGTGCCCCCGGAGAGTTCAACGGCCACAGCGAGGTGCTTGGGTACGGTATCGGTGGTCATGATGGCTTCGGCGGCAGAACGGCCGTTTTTCCTTGAAAGTTGTTGGGCGGCTGATGGTATGCCGACAGCCATTTTATCCATCGGCAGCTGCACCCCGATAACGCCGGTTGACATTATTAAAACTTGATTTGGGTGGCGGTTGAGTGCTTTTGCCGTCAACTCCTGGGTGATACGGGCGTTTTGCAGGCCGGGTTTACCAGTGCTGGCATTGGCATTCCCGGCGTTGATGAGGACGGCGCAGATAGTGGTGTTATTTTGTGCCAGCGTGTCTTTGTCAACGATGACCGGCGCGGCCACGACCTGATTTTTGGTGAAAACGGCCGTTGCTGCACAATCGGTCTCGCTGACGATCAAGACCAGGTCATCCCGGTCTTTGTATTTAATTTTAGCAGCCACAGCAGCGGCTTGAAAGCCTTGTGGCGTGGTTACAGTCCCATTTTTGAAGATGTTCATACACAAATCCTCTTTTCTTCTTTTGATTTAGTCTCGCTTAAACTTTGAGTAATCCGGCGCGGCATAACGGGTCTTCCCGCCATCACTCACTTCCATCATCGCCTGTACTTTCATGGGCAGGCCAAACAGGGTGATGAATCCAACCGCGTCGGATTGGTCGTAGACATCTTCCTGACCGAAGGTGGCGAAATCTTCGCGGTAGAGGCTTTCATCTGCCGCCCGGCCGACGAGGATAGCATTGCCTTTGTACAGCTTGATTTTGGACCAACCGGTCACATTTTGCTGGGTGGAGTTAATGAAGGCTTGCATCGCTTCGCGCAGGGGAGTGTACCATTTGCCGTTGTAGACCAGCTCACTGTAGCGCACGGCCATTTGCTCTTTGTAGTGCAGGGTATCGCGGTCAAGGCATAGTGATTCGACGCCCTGGTGTGCTTTGTAGAGGATAGTGCCGCCAGGAGTCTCGTATACGCCGTGGGATTTCATCCCAACCAGACGATTCTCGACTAGATCTACACGACCAATGCCATGTTTGGCACCTAACTGGTTCAGTTTTTCGATGATGGCGGCTGGCGGCATTTGCACGTCATTGATGGCTACTGGTACCCCTTGTTCAAAATCAACTTTGACAATTTCCGCTTTGTCTGGCGCATCCTCTGGCGCAACGGTAAATTGGAACATGCCCTTTTCTGGTTCCAGGGAGGGATTTTCCAATATGCCGCCTTCGTGTGAAATATGCCATAAGTTGGCGTCCCGACTGTAGATTGATTTTTCGGTGTGTGTGATGGGCACTTTGTGTTTTTTGGCATAAGCGATGGCATCTTCACGGGAACGAATTTCCCATTCGCGCCAGGGAGCGATGACCTGGAGGGTGGGATTGAGTGCTTTGAAGGTCAGCTCAAAGCGAACTTGGTCATTGCCTTTGCCGGTGGCGCCGTGAGCGACAGCGTCTGCGCCTTCTGCTGCGGCGATAGCGACTTGCCATTTGGCGATGAGTGGACGTGCTACGGAGGTGCCGAGCAGGTACTCTTTTTCATACACGGCTCCAGATTGGAGCATGGGGAAGAGGAAATCTTTGGCGAATTCGTGACGTAAATCTTCAATGTAGACTTTGCTGGCACCGCTGGCGATGGCTTTTTCTTGCAGACCTTCCAGTTCGACATTACCTTGGCCGATGTCGGCGCAGAAGCAGATGACTTGGCAGCCGTAGTTTTCTTTGAGCCAGGGCACGATGACGGAGGTGTCGAGGCCACCGGAGTAGGCGAGGACGACTTTGTTGGCTTGTTTTTTTTGTTTTTTGGCTTTGGACATGGGTAAGACTCCTTGTGAAATATGTTTTATTTTCTCTTCTTTGCGGCTGGGTTTCATGGCAGCCACGGGAATGTTTACGGGTATGGATTTGTGTGGGGGGATGATGGCGGGATCTAGCTCTAGGACAACGGCTGTTTCGTCACAATTGTCAATCAAGGGGCACACAGAGCAGTCACGCCAGACTTTCTGCGGAAACAGCTCTCTCGCGGTGATGCTGAAGCCTATTTTTTGGAAAAAGGGTACAGCGCGAGTGAGGGCAAACAGCTTGGGAATGCTGCGGTGCTGTGCTTCCAGGATGGCGGCTTTCACAATTGTGCTGCCCCAGCCCTGGCCTTTTACTCGGTCACTGACGGCCAATGAGCGTACTTCTGCCAGAAAACGGGAGTAGTAAGAGAGTGAGACGCAAGCTACCACACCGCCATCTTTATGGATGCCGACCAGCCAGTTAGCCAGGGTGGCAGCAATGGATTCTGGCGTGCGTGGCAGCATATCGCCACGTTTGGCGTGTTCAGCGACTAGGCTGATGATGCCGGGAATGTCGGTTTCTTTAGCGGGACGGATGTTCATGAGTTGATTTTTGATTGACGATTTGTTCGAGGTTTAATTGCCAAGTGAAGTTTGTCAATGCAGAATTTTTTCTAGAATCTGGACTGCTTCATCTACATGCTGTTGTTCCAGGATGAGGGCGGGGGTCAGGCGCAGGATGGTTTCACCAGCGTTGATGATGAGCAGGCCTTGGCTGCGGGCATTGGCGATGATGGGGGCAACGGGTTTGTTCATTTCTACACCGATGAGCAGGCCAGCAGCCCGAATGTCGATGATGTCATCACATTGTATGGTTTTGAGCTGATGGATGAGATAGGCGCTGCTGTGACGCACTTGTTCCAGGAAGGCGGGTTGGCTGACTTTATCGAAGACGGTGATGGCGGCGGTGCAGACTAGCGGGCCGGCAGCGAAGGTGCTGCCGTGATCACCTGGTTTTATCACGTCGGCTACGGCTTGTGTGACGAGGGTTGCGCCGATGGGCAGCCCGCCAGCCAATGGCTTGGCCAGGGTCATGATGTCGGGCGTGACGCCGTAGGCTTCGTGCGCCCAGAGATGGCCAGTGCGACCGAGGCCGCATTGCACTTCGTCAAAGATGAGCAGGGCATTATGCGCATGGCATAGGTCGCGTACGCCTTGCAGGAATTGGGGTGCTGCTGGATGGATTCCACCTTCACCCTGCACTGGTTCTACTATGACGGCGCATGTTTCGTCATTGATGGCGTTTTGGGCTGATTCCAGGTTGTTGTAAGTGGCGAAGGTGACGCCGGGCATTACCGGTTCAAATGGTTCTCGGTATTGTGCTTTGTGGGTGGCAGCGAGGACGCCCATTGTGCGCCCGTGGAAGCCGCCGGAGAAGGAGACAATTTTGTTTTTTTGTTTTTTGCTCTTTTTTCCGTATTTCCGCGCAAATTTGATGGCGGCTTCGTTGGCTTCGGCGCCAGAGTTGCAGAAGTATACTTTGTCGGCGAAGGAGCTGCTGACGAGTTTCTTGGCGAGTTTTGCTTGGGGGGCGGTGTGGAAGAGGTTGCTTGTGTGGGTGAGTTGGGCGGCTTGGGTGGAAACGGCCGTTACCCAATCTGGATCGCTGTGCCCCAAGGAAGTTACGGCGATGCCGGCTGTGAAGTCGAGGTATTTGTTGCCGTTACTGTCGAATAAGTATATCCCTTTTCCATGTGTAAACACGATGTCGGGTCGCACGTAGGTTTGTAATATGTTGTCTGTTTCTGCTTGAATGATCTCTGGGGCGTTCATGTGTTTTGCTCCTGCTGCCTGTTTTGCATTGGGTCGTCGGTTTACGAGACACGGAATGCTGGCTGCTTATTGTTGACTAAAAATTGTGCCGCCTGATTGCAGTAATCCTGTCAAGTTGACGATGCGGGCGCGGGATACTCCTTGGGCAACGGCCGTTAAGGCGCCGCGAACTTTAGGTACCATGCCGCCGTTAATGATTCCTTCGTTGATGAGTGTTTCAGTTTGGGCAGCGGTGAGATGTGGCATAGTTTTGCCGTTCTTGAGTACGCTGGGGACGTTGGATATGAAGTCGAGCATGTCAGCTTGGAGAGCCTGGGCAATGGCGCTGGCTGCTTCGTCGGCGTTGACGTTGTAGATGAGGTTATCTTGGCCGATGGAAATGGGGGAGACAACGGCCGTTATGCCATTTTGACTTAAATTTGTCAGTAACACGGTGCGCACGTCTATAATTTCACCGACTAGGCCGAGGTTGACGGTGGGGTGGGCTTTTTTCCTGGCGGTTAGTAAACGGCCGTCTACGCCGCTGAGACCGACTGCATCGACGCCAGCTGCCAGTAATGCGGTCACGATTTGCTTGTTGACATGGCCGGATAGAACCATTTGGGCAACTGTCAAAGCGTGGGCATCTGTGACGCGCAGGCCATCGACCTTTTTGGGTGCTAAGCCCAGTTGTGATTGGATGGCAGCAATATCGCTACCGCCACCATGCACAATGGTGATGGACTGACCGCTGCTTGTTTTTTCTGCGACCCAACCAGCCAATCCTGGTAAAAAGTCAGGATCGTTGAGTTCGTTTCCACCTATTTTTAGTACTCGCATAAAGATTCCTCTCTTGAAAAGATTGTAGAGTGACGCCTGGCCTACTCTTTAAATTTTAGATTAACCCTGCTGTTTCTTTGAAGCCGAACATCACATTCATATTTTGCACTGCTTGCCCTGAAGCCCCTTTGATGAGGTTGTCGGTGGCGGATGTGATGATGAGCATGTGATCGGCTAATGTTAAGGACAAGGCGCATTTATTGGTATGGGTTACATGAGCTAAGGCTGCTAATTCGCCTATGGGCAGCACGTCTACAAATGGCTCATGGGCGTAGGTGTCTGTGTAGAGCTGGTGTAGTTTTTCAAGGGTCGGGGCTGCGGCCAGTGGCACGTAGACATTTGCCAAGATACCTCGAGGTACAGGCAGCAAATGAGGCGAAAAAATGAGGGCTGGGGTGTTGGCGTTCCATGTTTTGGCGATGGCTTCTATCTCGGGTAAATGGCGATGGGCGCGGCCGATGTTATAGGCTGAGAAGTTGTTGGTGATGGACATGAAGTGGGTATGGGGTTTGGGGGCGCGTCCCGCACCGGAAATGCCGGATTTGGCGTCGATGATAATGTTGCCACGGATGGGGGTTTGGCTGGCGAGAATGGGCTGCAGTGCCAGCAGGCTGGTGGTGGTGTAGCAGCCTGGGTTGGCGACGAGCCGCGCTTGTTTGAGGTTTTCGCGGGCGAATTCGGTGAGGCCATAGACGGCTTCTGTGAGTAACTCGGGAGCAGGGTGGGTGATGTGGTACCATTTTTCGTAGGTGGCTACGTCTTTGAGGCGGAAGTCTGCACTGAGGTCGATGACTTTGCAGCCAGCGTTGAGGGCAGTAACGGCCGTTTCTGCGGCGGCGGCGTGCGGAAGGCATAAAAAAACCACATCTGCTTTGTCTAGGGGGGCTTCTTCGCTAAGAATCAAAGGCTGATGTGGCGCTTGGGGGTAAATATCTGCCATCGTCTGTCCGGCAAAAGAGTGCGATGTGGCAAAACATATGTCCACTTGCTGGTGTTTGTTCAATATCTGTATGAGTTCGTAACCGGTGTAGCCAGTTGCGCCGAAAATGCCTGCGTTGATCATGTGTAAAGCTCTTTTCTGTTTTTTTGACTAATGATGAAGGGTGGATATGAGCCTGACAAAAGGATTGGTCGTGGGCTATCCATCCTAAATGACTGTCTAAGAATTACTTCCTGTTTTTTTGGGGTTAAGGTCCCTTGAAGCGTATCCATCAATGCTGTCATTTATTCATGGATGCGCATTCAACTTGTAAAAAAAAACCGCCAGACCTCTCATTGTGGTCTGACGGCTTGGCTTTGCTTTTTATTGTCTTTGTGACTTAGCTAACCCAAAAACCCAGACCTAAAGTCTGGAAACGGCGTAAACGACGAGGGAAGCTACTCACAAAAATAAACATCGTGGCAAAATGGTAGCAAATTATCAGGTGATGTCAACGCGTTGATTATGATTTGTGTAAATTGACTAGATCGGGTGGGTGGCATTTGGTTATTTTTTGCTACGCGAGGGACCTGACTCCATCTGCTAATTCTTAACTGGTTTAGGTGCGGGGAAGTGGGTAAGCCTGTGCCTGGGTTTGCTCTATTCTGAGCTATCCGTAAGAGAAGTATCTCGAATCTCTGTGTAATCTTGTAATCATTGGTACAATCCCTTTTGCTCAATCAATTTTACAAAACAAGTTTCTCGGGTTTAGGAATATGCTGTTAGTTTTTTTTCTGTATGTCTCTGTGTATCTTCTGTGAAACTTGGTGTAACTTGAATTATTAAGGAGAAGTTGTGAAACAAAAACGCTTATCAACATTAGGAATTTTGCTCGTATTTTTGCTGGCAATGGTTATTGCAGCTTGTGGACCCGCTGTGCCAGAAGGGATGGAAGATGAATATGAAGCCATCATGGCTGGTGAGGATGCGCATGGTGAAGATAGTCATGACGAAGATAGTCATGGCGCAGAAGCTGATTCGCATGCAGGTGATGCAGATGCGGCTCATGAGGCAGCTGCGACTGGTGATTTATCTGCAATACCCCCCATTTCTGAGAGAATGCCCCATGAATTGGCAGACAGTGATTACACTGAATCAGATACCGGTTTGTTATATTATGATCTGGTAAAGGGAACGGGAGATTCACCTGAAGATGGCTACATTGTTGAGGTTTTCTATGCAATCTGGGTTCTGGATGAAGCTACGGGTGAAGCTGTTGTCGTTGATGACACGTTTGCGTTTGGTCAACCATTTTCATTTATTGTGGGTGGCCAACAGGTTTTTGATGGCTGGGATGAAGGGGTGTTGGGTATGCAAGTGGGCGGTTCGCGCCAGTTGGTGATTCCACCCTCCTTGGCGTTTGGAGAAGAGGGTGTGCCCAATGTCGGCATTCCGCCGAACGCTACATTGGTGATGGAGGTTGAATTACTTGATGTGCAAGCGCCACCTGTTCCAGCGGCTTTATCTGATAGTGACTATGAAGAAACAGATACTGGCGTCAAAATTGCTGTCTTAGCAGAAGGTGATGGTGAGGATGAGGTAGAAGCTGGTGACAGAGTTACTGTTGAGTTTGCTATTTGGGTTGCAGAGGGCGAACGTTTCTTTACCAGCTCTGATTCTGCGGGTCAGCCTCTGACTTATCCAGTGGGCTCTGGTGCTGTTTTCCCGGGTTGGGATGAAGGCACGCTCGGTATGGTTGTTGGCGAAAAACGACAGTTGTTTATCCCGTCTGAGTTGGGTCTTGGTGCGCAAGGGTATGGGGAACTTGTGCCTCCTGATTCTGATCTCTTGTTGGAAGTTGAGTTGGTTGATCTGGTAAAGGTTAGGAAAGCGACTGAACTTGATGAAGATGATTACGAAGTGACTGATAGTGGCCTGAAATATTATGATTTGGTTGAAGGGGATGGCGAAATGCCAGAAGAGGGTCAGATTGTGGTGGTGCACTACACAGGCTGGCTGGAGGATGGTACTCAGTTTGATAGTTCTTTAGAACGAGGTGTCCCCTTTGAATTCCCTGTAGGCACTGGTGCTGTGATCTCAGGTTGGGATGAGGGTGTGGCTACCATGAAGGTGGGCGGCATTCGCCAATTGGTGATTCCTGCTGATTTGGGCTACGGTGATACGGGTGCAGGCAGTACGATTCCACCCGGCGCTACCCTGATCTTTGAGGTGGAATTGCTGGAGCTGAAGTAGGAAACGGCCGTTTCCTACCAGCCGCCATCGGCACGTGTTGTAAGTTCAAGGGGCTGTTTTAGGCCAAAATTGAACTTAAGGAGTTTGTAGTATGTGCTTTAGCACGTAAAAAATGGCGCGAGGCTGTCTGGTTTCTTTTGTTAATCTTGACAGATAAGCCCCCGATGTGTATTCAGCATTGGGGGCTTTTAGATTACAACTGTTTCCTGAAGATATGTGATTTCTCTACTGTGCTAACTGCTTTAACATTTTTTCATATAGTTGAATGATTAACTCATCCCCTTCGTGACGGATGATGTGGTCAAAGCCAGGAGAAGAGTTGGCTTCGATGAGCCACAGGTGACCTGCTTTGTCCTGGGCAATATCCAGGCCGCAGAATTGGATCATGAGTTTGTCAAACAGAGGGGCGCAGAAGTGGCAGATGGCTTGTTTGGTGCCCTCATCGGTGACGTATTCTGCTTTGGAGCCTGCGGAGTGCAGCGGGCTGAGGTTGTCTGTCAGCTCTGTGTCTCCGGCTATTTTTTTGTAGGCAAACTGGTATTTTCCCAAAAAGAAAATTGCGCGGTATTCTACGTCCACGTCGATGTATTCTTGGGCTAGGCCGATGTAGTCGGAGCGGGCGCTGCTGGCGCTATAAATCTCCAGCAGCCCTTGTTCGAGTTCACGCCGATTTTCCACTTTGAAGACGTTTGTGCCCCATGAACCGCGATTTTTTTTGACGATCAATGGATAAGTGAATTCTGCTTCGATTTGCTCGATGATGCCGTAGATGGTGTGGCTATCGAGGTAGTGGGTGTATTTGCTGTCGCTGTAGGGGTTGAGGAAGGAGAGGGTTTTGGGCATGCGTATGATGTCGTGGTAGAAGGAGTAGAAGTAATCTTTGTCTTGGCACAGTTTCATGACGGAGTGGGTGTTGAAGGGGGTGGTCCAGTTGACAAAGGTGTACCGTTGGTTGTTTAACACCACTGAGATGAGATTGTTGGTCTTATGATGGATTTGATGGGGAATGTTGAGGCGCTTACATGCGTCGAGTAGTGCTTGTATGTTTCTGTTCATAGGGGCGTGATTGTAGACGGAACTTGAAAATCAACAAGTCGGTAATGGTGGGAAACGGCCGTTTTCCTGTTATACTTCTCGATTGATTAACGAACTGGAGAGAATTTCAATGAAATTAGGTATTGTCGGCCTGCCTAGCTCGGGCAAAACTACGATTTTTAACGCCCTGACCAAAGGGGATGCCCCTACCGGACAGAGTATGGGAGGCCGGTTTGATGTGTTAACGGCCGTTGTCGATGTCCTTGATGAACGGGTAGACGCCCTCACGGATATGTTTAATCCCAAGAAGACGACGTATGCCCGCATCACTTATACTGATGTGGCTGGCCTGCAAAAGGGGGCTGGTGAAAGTGGCGGGTTAAGCGGTGAATTGCTCAATCATCTGTCTGGCCTGGATGGGTTTGTGCATGTGGTGCGCGCTTTTGAAAGTGATTTGGTGCCTCATCTGGATGGCAGTGTGGATGCCGCCCGTGATTGGGAAGCGGTTGATACGGAGTTTTTACTGAGCGATCTGGCTACGGTGGAAAAGCGCATGCAAAAATTGCAAGAGGGTCTCCAACGGGGAGCTTTCAAAGATAACAAAGTGGAAGCGCAACAAGAGCTGGCTCTGTTTGAACTGATGTATGAGACGCTTTCGCAAGAACGGCCGTTACGCACTCTTGATCTCACTGCTGAACAAGAAAAATCTATTCGTGGTTTTGGCTTGCTCACCCTCAAGCCCACTCTGGTGGTTTTCAACATTGGCGATGACCAAGATGAAATCGAGATGGCGTGTGATTACCCCAAAACGATGGTGACTAACTTACGCGGTAAGCTGGAAATGGAGCTATCCCAACTGAGCGCCGAAGGGGATACGGATTCCCTGGAAATGTTCATGGATGAGTATGGCGTCACTGAGTTAAGCCTCGATAAGGTGATTCGTCTCAGCTATGATTTGATGGGCTTGCAATCTTTTTTCACGGTGGGCGAAGACGAAGTACGTGCCTGGACGGTGAAGCGAGGGTCTGACGCGGTGGAGGCGGCTGGTACGATTCACTCGGATCTGGCAAAGGGTTTCATCCGGGCTGAGACGGTGGCTTACGACGACTTGATTGAGTTGGGGGGCATGTCTCAAGCGCGTGGAGCCGGTAAACTGCGCCTGGAAGGCAAGTCTTATATTGTGCAAGATGGTGATATTATCAACATTAAGTTTAATATTTGATGCTTTCTGCACGGTCATTAAGGGAATTGAATTGACTGAAGCTGGATGAAATCTGAGCCTGTGGTTGTTGCCAGCCGGGTGTTGGTGTGAGCATCGTACAAACCGGTGATGAGCGTGAATGGGCCTGGCGGTAAATCTGGGGGCAAGCTAAGCTGATAGGTGTCGATGACAGGCTGGTTGGGTGTCCAGCAAGTGGGGGGCCATTGCCCGTTGACTGGCCAATTGTCTTGTTGAGTGATGATTTGGCCATGTTTATCTAGCAGCTGCACAAAGACGGTAAACGGCCGTTTTGCCGGACGGTTGCTTTGCCAAAACAAGGTCACGTCCAGGGCTGCCTTGTCAAAAGCAATGGTGGTGCCCTGGAGCGTGATGGTTGCGGGGCGAAGGCCTGGTTCAATGAACGCTACGTTGAGCCTGGAGTCTGGTGACTGGGATGTGGGCATTGTTGGCTCTGCTGCGATGACGATCACGGCGCGCACAGGCTGCCAGGCGAGGCCTAAGCTTACTGTGAGGCTTAACTGAAGGGCGATGAGTAAAACGGCCGTTTTCCATCCAGGAAATTTGTGATCCCAAAAATCAGCAGCCACCAGAGCCAATAAGGGCATAAAAAACAGCCAGATGCGCCCTACTTCACCCCGCGCCGAGCCGGAGAGGTTGAGGAAAAGCACGAAGGCGAACAGGGTGAGTGCCAGCTTGTTGATTGGAGTTAGATGAGGAGAACGGCCGTTTTTGAACGCATCTACGACCCCTGCCAGATAGCCGATGAGCAGCGGAAGTCCGGCATACACCATCAAGTCAACTAAGTTCCAGATAAGCCACCAATCATAACGACGGTGGCTGGTGACGAGTTCGTAATGTTGACTTAAGCCTGTTTGCCAAATTTGCCAGGGGGGCACAGCCCACACCAGCCAATAGCCAAGCCAGATGGATAAACCGCCTAAACCGAATAGCGCACCATGCCCAATGATGTGTGACCAGCCTATCGTTTGCCATGATTTTTGCTGCCATATCATGAGCAGGGCATAAGCCCACAAGAGCAGGGCAAACGCGAAGTAGCCCAGGCTAAAGAAGGTGGCCAGCGAAAATAAAAATCCAGCAAACAGAAACCAGCGCTTTGACCACTTAACCAATGCGAGATGAAAGGCCCATAAAATGAGGATGGTGCCTGGTGCAAAGAGCTGCACGGATTTTGGCGCAAATAGCAGTAGACTGGGGAGTGTGGCAGTGAGAACGGCCGTTACTTTGGCCGCAGATATGGACAGCAGCTGTCTGGCAAGGAGGTAAGCTGGCCAGATTGTGAGAGCTGCCATCAGAATTGGGAGTAAAGCCCAGGTGGCTAAAGCGGCCGCCACCGATGCTGGCCGGTTCAGCAGCCATAAGTCGGTGCAGCGTGCTGCCCATACGCTGGGCGCGATCAACGCCGATAATCCCGGTAGGCGGTCAAAAAGCTGGATGGTGAGCCAATTGGTGAGTACCAGGCCGGGGGGATGTGTGCGGGCATGTTCTGAGGTAAATCCTGGCATTGCTGCGGGATATGAGCGGAGCACGGCTCGAATGTCGTCTATTTCAACGGCCGTTTGGAAGAAGCCACTTGCCAGATGGGATAGGGTGCGGTCGATGAGTTCTGGGAATACGGCGGGTTTGTGGGCATAAACCAGACCCAGTTGCAAGAGGAGGCTGGTGATGATGAGGAGTAAAACGGCCGTGACTGTGACCCAACCTCCTCGTTGAGTTCTTAGCCACCAACCCGCAGCCAATAACATGAGCCACGCTGCCCCAATGGGTGCCCACCAACGCTGGAGAGGACGTAACTGGTAAGGCCAATACCACGCACTTGTTTCTGGGGCAGGTCCTCGAAAATAAGGAAGTGCATCCGTTAAGATAATCCCCACTAAAATAATCGTGCCGAGGGTGAGCGCAAACAGCCACCATTGTTTTCGTCGCATAGCGCAGGAACATACTGAACTGATGCCATTCTGTCAATATAAATTAGACTAAATCAGGGGAATGTAGAAAGGGATCTGGCGAAAGGAAACGGCCAGATCCCCGTGACGGAATTTGCTCAGGTAAAACTGAGGAATGCATACGTGTTTGTGCCCCGCTCCACATTCCTCAAAATCGACAAGTCGAGGTATTCGTTAGTAGATCGCCGGTACGAAAGTTTGCTCGGCAATCGGTGGGCGAATATAGTCCACATTTTCTTCACGAGGAGGCAGTTCAATCGGTTCTGGTGTGATATCCTCATAAGGAATTGCGCTCAATATATGCGTAATACAATTCAACCGCGCTTTTTTCTTGTCATCTGCATTCACAACATACCATGGGGCTTGTTTAATATCGGTATAGTCAAACATGCGATCTTTGGCTTTTGAATATTCCACCCAACGCCGCCGATCCTCAATATCCATGGGGCTTAGTTTCCAACGTTTGTAAGGAATATCTACCCGAGCCTGGAAGCGACGTTCCTGTTCATCATCGCTTACTGAGAACCAATACTTCAGTAAAATGATTCCCGAGCGGACAAGCATCCGTTCAAATTGAGGGCAAGAACGGAGGAACTCTCGATACTGCTCGTCAGTGCAAAACCCCATAACTGGTTCAACTAGAGCCCGGTTATACCAACTGCGATCAAACAAAGTGATTTCACCTGCTGCGGGCAAATGGACGACATATTTTTGGAACCACCATTGCGTTTGTTCCCGTTCATTGGGTTTGGGCAGAGCGACAACCCGCACGATACGAGGGCTGGTACGCTCCATGATGCGCTTAATCACTCCTCCCTTGCCAGCCCCACTGCGCCCTTCAAAAACAATAACGACACGCAGCCCTTTTTCGGCCACCCAGTATTGTAATTTGACGAGTTCTTCTTGCAGCCGGGTCAACTCATGTTCGTAATATTGTGTTTTTAGTTTGCCATTGACTTTATATTGTGGTGGTTTTTGGGGGAGAAGGTGTTCTTTGATCTCAATTTGAGAATAACCAGCAGTATCTGGATCAGTGTAATGAGCCCGGGTGCTGAACTCTGCATTCTCAGTTAAGATTTTTAATGGTTCTGATTTTGCTTTTTTGTTGGATTTCTTGTTTGCTTTTTTGTTCGCTGTATTGTTGGATTTCTTGTTTTTTTTCTCGTTTTTTTTCGCCATGTCTTTGCCCCCTGTGGTGAAAAATATGGGTGTATGTGCGCGTCTATAAAATAAGTAACGAATGGATGGATGCCCTTCAAGTAACCTTTACCCATGAAAAACAGGGACTGATCTTTAGACGGTCACTATGGGCGGATGAATAATGTCGCTATTATAGCATATTCTTCAATTATTTCCGTTTAACTGCAAGCATGGTAATGTCGTCATACTGACCGGCTAGGTGCATATGATTGTGTGCCTGGTTCACGATGTGGTGTAGTAGATTCGATGCTGAAAACGGCCGTTCTGTGGCGCTTTCTATAATCCGAGATTCCCCAAACAACTCTCCATCAAGATTTCGTGCCTCTGAAACGCCGTCAGTATACGCAAGCAGCGTATCACCTTTTTCAAGTTTACCGCTTTTGATGTGGAAACGAGCCAGGGGCATCAAGCCTACCGCAGAACCAGTAGGGTCAAGCCTGGCCTTTACACCCTCTTCATTCAAGACAAGCACGGGGGGATGACCACAATTGATGTAGATAAATTCGCCACTTTCTGGATCCAAAGAGGCAATAAAGACTGTGACAAATACACTTGATTCACCATGATTATGGCCTACATGAACATTCGTTAATGTCACTGCATCAAGAATAGCTGCCAAATCTACGGGCTGGAACGATGTCACATCATCATGAGGAAGGGCATACTCTGCTAAATCGCTTGAGAGCATATTTTGATTAGCCAGAAAATAATGTTGCTGAATAAATGCTCTGAGCAAACTTCTTACTTGCGCCATGGCAATGGCTGCCCCAATGCCTTTATCACAAACATCTGCAATAATGAGACCCACCTTGTTACAAGGCATATGGAACACATCATAAAAATCACCAGCGACGATGCGAGAAGGCTCAAAGTAGACATCAATATCCCAACCCGGCGGTTGCAAAATATTCACAGGCAAAAAGTCCGCTTGAACTTTGCGTCCGATTTGCAATTCCTTTTCTGCTTGGAGAAGTTCCTTCTGTCTTTCCCCTAATACATGATTGTGAATAACAACAGCGGCTTGAGAGGCTAAGGATTCAGCCACTAATTTATGGTATATAGAGAAAGGAATGATGTGTTCATCTTCTGGGGTTTTGGCATTGGTCAGTTGTAAAACGCCAATAATATCTTTGTTTTTTAGAGGAACTGTCAAACAGGAGATAGTACGATATTGATATTTCTCGTCGAACGCTTTGATGGCAGATAGGTCGAACGTCTCCGCATTGTAAATGTCAGGGATATTGACAGATTGCCCCTCTAATGCAACGTAAGTGGCGATATTTTGATGATTTGGCTCTCCAGTCTGGTTAAAAAGAGGAAGGGGGGCAAATGGGATGTCTCTATCACTAGAACCGCCATACGCCACATCTAGTGAATTGATGCGAAAGATATTAAAATTCAATTCATTGTCAGAGCGCAAATATAGTATACCAGCATCAGCATTACAAATTGCTTTCGCTTCAAGCACAATGCGTTCTAGTAACGAATCAAAACTTTTTTCTGCTGAAAGGGCAATGCCCAAAGGTAGAATGACTTCCTGTAAATCATCTGCCAATTTTTTCATGTCATTAAACGCATTGAGGCAAGAAAGCGCCTGTGCCCTGATTTCACGTTGTTGTAAATGTGTGCTTAATCGTGTTTTGAGCAGGGTTTCATTAGTGGGCATGCAAATATAATCAGTGGCGCCATGTTCCAGACAAGTTGTCACCAGGTTATATTCGTCTGTTTTGGCTAGCACAATGATCGGGGTCTGACTATATCGCGGATTGGAACGAACCCGGGTCAGGAAAAGAAAATCATCTTCACTGGCGATATTCACGTCAATGAGAATGGCGTCAAATAATTTGCTGGCAATGAGAAATCGGGCGGTTTGGTTATCGGAGCATGTAGTGATGCTGTACCAACCTTGTTCCTTTATGGTATCGGTTAAGAATTGGATGCGAGTTTTATGGGGATCAACGGTAAGGAGGTTGGCGTAGGCGATTTCCATGAGGGTTATTGTAGATCGTCACATGAAGGATTGTCACACGGTCTTTGCATAATGAGGATACTGCGATTTCTATCTTGTTTATGTTCGTAATAATATTGATCTACCGCCCAAAGTGCCAGATAAACACCTAGCCCCCCTAACGGCCGTTTTTCTATAGAAGATGTTAAATCCGGGGGAGGAGTATTACGGGGGTCGTATTCCATGCCAGTATCTTCAAGATATATCGTTAATTGCTCCTCAT
>PDQY01000095.1 GCA_002746795.1 Chloroflexota bacterium
ATTCACAATTCACCATTCACAATTCACCATTCACAATTCACAATTCACCATTCACAATTCTTAGAAACCTTCTAGAAGAAACGGCCGTTTCTTGTTTGAATTCTGCTAAATATACTCCTTTTTTAGTTGTCATTTTCCCTTAAAAAAAGTATAATGTTATCTTTATCCATGTCCACTTTTCCGGGGAAGAGTTAGCGGGAGAAGTAACCGTGTTTATGAATAAAGTGGATGAACTCACCCATATTACACCAAGAAAAATAGCCAAAATTAAGGCAGAGCTGGCACGTTTACAGCATGTAAAGCGCTCAATATTATTGAACGTTTGCCAGACGCGCGAGCTGGCGGTGATGTAGCAGTCAAAGCCCCAAACAGATTGATGCGTTTTCGCATTATTGCGGTGGCATAAACATTGTGCTTTTTTTTCGCAAACAATTGTGAACTATTTCACTGAACACACATATTTAGACAAAAATATATCGCACTTTAACAGCTTAGGAACAGAAACTAAATAATACGCCAAAGTCGTTCCCTTACCATTCCTTGAAACTGACGATGCAATTCCGCATTTTATTTCATCATCAGTCCTTATCAGATCCAGTGTTTTTATATTGAGGAACTACAAATATCTTTTTAAGGAGGGATATTATGTCAACATTTGTTACAGAAGAACCAAAACAAGCTGGCAAAAATAGTCCTGCAAATTGGGTTCCATGGTTGATCACAATCGCTGTTGGTCTGTTGATTTATGTGATACCCCCGCCTGAGGGTGTCGCCCAGGAAGCTTGGCATTTACTGGCAATCTTCGTTGCCACAATTATCGGCATTATTACCAAGCCTCAGCCTATGGGAGCAGTGGCCATAATCGGCATATTACTGACATCATTCGTGCTGCCGGACAGTAATAAAGCAAATCTGGGTGTTGCTCTCAGCGGCTTTAGTAACGGCGTCATCTGGTTGATCGTTGCTGCCTTCTTCATCTCACGCGGCTTCATTAAAACTAGGTTGGGCGAACGGATTGCTTATTTGTTTATGTCTCGTCTTGGCAAGAAAACCTTAAGCCTTAGCTATGGTCTCATTGCCACCGACCTGGTTTTGTCACCCGCCATTCCCAGCAACACTGCCCGGGGTGGTGGCATCATCTATCCGGTATTGAGCTCCATCGCCCGTGCTTATGGCAGCCAACCTGATGATGGTACGGCAAATCGAATGGGCAGCTTCTTGGTTAAAGCATCTTTTCAAGGATTGGTCATTACCAGTGCCATGTTCCTCACCGCCATGGCTGCTAATCCACTGGCAGTGGCACTTGCGTCTGAAAACGTGGGCATTGAAATTAGTTGGGCACGCTGGGCAATGGCAGCTTTGGTTCCCGGCTTGCTCAGTCTCGTGGTAATTCCCTGGCTGCTCTTTAAGTTAAATCCTCCCGAGGTTAAAGAAACGCCTGAAGCTGCTCAACTAGCGGTGCGCAAGCTCAAAGAAATGGGCAGTATGAAGCCATCAGAATGGATCATGTTAGGTACATTTTTACTGCTCATTATTCTCTGGATTTTCGGGGCTCAACTAGGCGCTCTTTACAGCACGACGGCAGCCTTGATCGGTCTGAGCATCTTGCTGTTGTCCGGTGTCCTCACCTGGGAAGATATACTGAATGAACGCAGCGCCTGGGACACGTTGGTCTGGTTTGCTGCTTTAGTAATGATGGCTTCGCAGTTAAGCGCTCTGGGTCTTATCCCCTGGTTTGGGGATAAAATAGGCGAACTTGTTGCCAGTTACGGATGGATATCAGCCTTTCTCATTTTGGCGCTGGTTTACTTTTACAGCCATTACTTCTTTGCTAGCAACACTGCCCATGTTAGCGCAATGTATGCCCCATTTTTGGTTGTTATGGTCACTGCCGGAGCACCGCCCATGTTGTCCGCTCTGGTTCTCGCATTCTTTAGCAACCTATTCAGCAGCATGACCCATTATGGCACCGGGCCGGCTCCTGTTTACTTCGGCTCTGGCTATGTCGAAATGGCAGACTGGTGGAAAAGCGGGTTTATCATCAGTCTGGTTAACATTGTGATATGGCTTGGCGTCGGTGGCCTGTGGTGGAAGATTCTTGGTATATGGTAAGCAAGAAGGTTGTTTCACCTTTTGCGTTATTGCTGTGAAATAACGACATTCTCAATTCTGCGTTTCTGGTTGGCACTTAACAATGAACGCAGATACTTCAACTGGTGTTTTCGCACGACGAGCGTTTGTCGTACGTGCGTTAAATGGCACCACATACGACAAGCGTTTGTAGTACGTGCTTTAGCACGTAAAAAATAGCACTGCGCACAACGTTTGTAGCACGTGCTTTAGCACGTAAAAAATAGCACCACACACGACGAGCGTTTGTATGCCCAGGGGCTCTGTTTCCTCAACTTCTTTAAGAACCTGTTGATATTCGGCTTCCACGTTTTACCATACCACGCACTCTTTTTAATCAAACGGAAATTAAATCATACGACGAAAGGGATCAATCCATCTTCTATTTTGTGCCACATCGAAACGGCCGTTAATTCCTATGCGGGGTTGAAATTGGTATGATTACTTATCAGATTAGGAAAATCCGATGTTTAGATCAACTAACACCCAAGGTAAAACCAAATGAGATGCCCTTATTGCCACGCCCCGATGATAGAAGAACTGCTTGACTACATCGTCGAAATAGAAAGTCAGGAGATCACATTAGAGGATGTGCCCACCTGGGTTTGCGAGTCATGTGACCACACGCAGGTAGACGAAGATGTGATCGAGGCTATCGAAGATATGCTGGCTCATTTAGATACTGTGCAAGCAGGCTCTGAAGAAGAGTAATTCAATTTCCCTTTTTACAGATGGTCAGGTCACTAGAAACAGAGCCAGCAATTCCGCAATTTATTGCTAGATGCGCCCTCAGGGCTAACGATTAAGCAACTGTCGATTTACATCATCAGCCTAAAGCAGCTTTTCGTTGCAAACGAGCTAACCGGTGTTCCAGCTCTGGCTGAACGATATGCGCACGGGCCGGAGTCCAGCTTTGGCTTAGTGCTAAAGCCTGCTCTGTCCAGGTGATGGCAGCCGCTAAATCTGGCTCGCGCCACTCATAGAATTTTGCCAGCTCGACGTGAGCATCGACACGATCAAAGCTGGTGGCAGCAAGCTGCTGCCAGTAGGGAACGGCCTCGATATGACGATCCTGCCGTTTGAGCAAACCCGCCAATTCGCCCAGCACTTTATGATAAGTCTCCAAGGGAAGATCCCCTTGCACAGCTTGTTTGAGAGTTTGTTCGGCGGTTTCCAGCTTGCCTAAAGCAGCTTGCCATTTGCCCAGGCTGTAGAGATCAATCGGATGATCGTGGGGGTCAGCATGAGCAAATTGACGTATAACGCGGCTGGCCAGTGTCACCATTGACACCATGTCGATCTGGTTATGGTAAAAAACGCGCGTCAATTCGCGGGCATCACCGTGGCGCAAATAGGCGCGGTAGAGGCCAGGAATGAGGAACCCGGGCACATCTTCTTGCGTGCGACGCAAACCTAGCAGCGTTTCTTCCAGGTTGCCCAGCGCACAGGAACCAAGTCGTTGCCGCCACAAACGACGAGCCGGTGGCAGCAAGTCAATATGGGGCTTATCACGAATGTCAGATGCCATACGATTCATGAGAAACCGATTGTCCAGGAGAGGAATGTCAAAGGAACGGCCGTTAAAAGTGATCAATCCCGCTTTTTCAGCAAGCAACTCATCGAGCAGCAGGAGCATCGCCGGCTCATCACCATGATCGCGCAAAAAATATTGACGCACCACAAAAACATCCCCGGTTGAGCCCTGTTCAAAAAACGCCGCCCCGACCATAAACGCCAACGTTCCCGCGCCAGCCAAGCCCGTTGTTTCCGTATCAATGAACAGAAAATCATGGAAATCTAGCTTTGCTAAACGAGGATCCTTAATAAAAACAAGCGTAGAAGCAGGAGACAGTTTCAGTAAATCTTGCAACAGATCCTGCCCATGTTGGTAGGTGAGGGGATACACCTTGTCTAAAACATAGCAATGACCTTCGGCTGTCTCTTCACGGCGGATACCTGGCAGCAATGTATCGATAGGCTGCGGTGAATCAAACCCTTCATGAAAAGAAGCAGAAAGAGACTTCTCCACATTGAGCCTTGACATCGGTTTCACTGTCAGGTTGGGTTTTGGCGCCGATTTTAGTTGACGTGTTCCTTTGGATACACCCAAACGACGCAGCTTTTTTCGCAGTTTCTCATCCATTTGTGCGGATTGTAAAGCGCAAACAGGTGAATGACAACTAAGCAAATACGCCGCTACTGCCAACTTACGTTATACTTCGGAACAATGTCAATTGCCGAGAAACCTGTTCGACATGAATGGGATTGTACTCGGGAGAATGAAACAAAAGTTGCTCTTGATAAAATTAGGCAACCACTTAACTTGCATGATCACAAATTCAAGAAAATTTTGTGACCATTTGTGTAAATTCGCTACAAAAAACAAAGATAGTCGCTTGGATTACTAGAAGGAAAGACACCATGCCCGTTGGCTTAGGAAGTGTTGCTCTGGTTGCGCTAATTTTACTAGCAAACTATATTGAGCGCCTCAAAAATGCTCGTTATTCTCGTCTATTTACCCAGTTATTGCTGTTCATCAACGTTCTCATCATGGTTTTGGGCATTGCTTTGATGCTGCTGCCAGCAGATTCTGTGTTTGACTTGGCGACTAGTAATGGCAAACCGCTGTCTTTAAACTGGCAAACGGCAGGGTTGTCTGTGTTGTTGATGGGTGTGTGGGGCTTCCTGGTTAGTTTGCTGCCTATACGCCGTTTTTTAGCTCAAGTGCTGCCCTTGAATGCGGAATCTTCAGGGCATACGCTGGGCCTGGTATTTGCGGGGTATCTGCTGGGGAACACCTTCTTCTCGCTCACGCAGGGAGGGCTGGAGGGCTTAGCAAAAACGGCCGTTTCCGCATCCATCTATAACATTTTAGTCACACAAATCTTGTTTGCCTCAATGAGCCTGTTGGGCGTTGGCCTTTACATCCGCCGCTCACCCAGTGAAACGCAAAAGCGGCTTGGTTTAGTACGCCCCACCCGTTATCAACTGCTTATGGGCACGTGTTGGATTATCGTTCTCGTGATACTTCAATTTATCGTCGGGTTAATGTGGGCGTTGCTCGACAGCTCACAAGCAGAGCTGCTTAAAGGCATTAGCAGTGAGCTGCTAGGCGACATGGACACGATAGCAGAATGGGCTTTACTGGCAGTGGCTACGGGCACAGGTGAAGAAATCTTGTTTCGTGGTGCCCTCCAACCTGGTTTTGGCATTCTCTTCACCTCCCTCCTCTTTGCCGCGGCGCACATACAATATGGCATCACCCCCGCCACTTTTGTGGTATTTGTCATTGGACTCATCTTGGGCATGATCCGTCGTCAATATAACACGACCACCTCAATCTACGTCCATTCTGGCTACAATTTTATCTTAGGGATGTTCAGCTTGCTCACCTTGCAGTTAGAGCAAATGATAGGGTA
>PDQY01000096.1 GCA_002746795.1 Chloroflexota bacterium
AAGCCATTTAATCCACGGGAACTTGTGGCGCGTGTCCGTGCCATTTTGCGACGGATCACCCCGGATAAAGGGAGCGATACTAAAAAGGTGCGGCGGGTGGGGAATGTGGAGGTCAATCCTGGCAGCCGAGAGGTGTTTGTGGCTGAAGCTAAAGTGAGTTTGCGCACGAAGGAATTCGACTTGTTGTTGACTTTGATCGATCATCTCAACATGGTACTCTCCCGTGACCAACTGCTGGATCAAGTTTGGGGATATGAGTTTTATGGCCGGACGCGCACGGTTGACGTGCATGTTGCCAGTTTGCGAGAGAAACTGGTTGAAAGTAACCTGACTATTGAAACGGTTTGGGGTAAGGGCTACAAATTGGTGATAGCGTAAATTTACATTTTTAAAACACTTTCCTCATATCGTTTTCACTTTTGGCTCTTAGAATAACAGCCTATGTTAAACTCGATTCGCAGCCGACTGCTACTTTCATATTTGCTGGTGATCGCTACGGTTTTAATTACGGTGGTGTTGGCGCTGATCATCTATGTGGCTCAACCCGGGTTGCGTTATGTGCCCGCGCTGCAACATCTATCGACGGTGAGCCGCGCCAATCGTCGGCAGCTTGTGCGGCTGATGGAGGTGGGAGCCAGTGATGCGCAATATGAACTGTTGTTGACGGAAACGGCCGTTCAAAATGATATCCGTGTTCTGGTTGCTGATGTGAGTACCCAGCAGATCATTTACGATAGTAATCCCAATAGCAGTTGGGTGGGGGTTTCCATTGAGGGTATCGAAAATGTACGTCGGTTGCTGCCCAATTTGGAGAGTGATGCGGTTAGTGGCTTGTTTACGGCGCCAGATGGCAGTGATTGGTTGGTGTATTCTCGTCCCATTTCAACTAGTGGATTTGGGCGGTTACAAATTTTTTACGCGGCTCCTGAACCCACGCCTCGTTCGTTCTTCAATGATACGTTTGCTCGTCCCATTTTGATGGGAGGCGGGCTGGCTTTAGTGGTCTCTGTCTTGTTGGCTTTTGGCATTGCTGGCTGGGTTGCGCGACCGTTGCAGCAGGCGGCCAGTGCGGCCAAAGCGGTGGCTCGTGGCGAATATGAGCAGCGTGTGCCGGTGACTGGTCCTGATGAAGTGCAGACGGTGGCGCACAGCTTCAACCGCATGGCTACCCAGGTGAAGGCTACTAACCAGGCTCAGCGGGATTTTGTGAGTAATGTGTCTCATGATTTGAAAACGCCCCTGACATCTATTCGTGGTTGGAGCCAATCATTGTTGGACGGAACGGCCGTTTCTGAGGAAGAACAACAACTGGCGGCTGGGATTATCTACAATGAAGCAGAGCGTATGCAGCGTATGGTCAATCAACTGCTGGATTTGGCACGCATCGAATCAGGTCAGCTGGAACTGGTGCTGATGCCAGTCGATTTGCACCAACTGCTTACAGAGGTGCATAACAATCTCGTTCTCCGGGCTCAGCAGCAGGGGATCCACCTCACCTGCGCCTTACACCCGGTGCCGCCCATCATTGGAGATTATGACCGCCTCATGCAGCTGTTTACCAACTTGTTGGACAATGCCTTGATTCACACGGAAGCTGAAGGGCGTGTTCATATTGGCTTGAGGCAGCATGGCGAAAAGGCGGTTGACGTGACAGTGCAAGATACCGGCTCTGGTATCGCCTCTGAACATTTACCACGTATCTTTGAACGTTTCTTTCAAGTGGAACAATCACGATCCCGCGAAAACGGCCGTCGTGGCTCTGGTCTCGGTTTGGCCATTGTGCGTGAACTGGTGGAGGCACATCAGGGCAGCATTCGTGCCTACAGCCGGGAAGGTGAAGGCAGCGCCTTTGTGGTGCGCCTGCCAGTGAGCGATAGACCTGAAGATACTACGTTAATCCGCCGCGCCTGACCCTGTTCACGTCATCTGCTTTCTTGTAAAATAGGCGCACTTTATTCTGGGAGAATTCAATGTCATATCGCCGTATGGTACCATTCTTATTGCTCAATATTCTTGTATCCGCTGCCGTTGTGCTCGGAATTTTGTATTGGTGGGAAGGTCGAGATAAACCGGCTGACGCAGAAAACATGGTGCTGGTCACGGTTACGCCGACCGCGTTGCCCCCCACCGCTGCCATCGAGCAACCCGGGCAGGGAGAGGGAGCGGTTCAGGAAGCAGAGGAAACGGCCGTTGCAGAAGAAGCTCCCCTCATTCATGTGGTGTCCTCAGGAGAAACGTTGGGCAGCATCAGCCAACGTTATGGAGTGACGGTTGATGAGATTATGGCTGCCAATGGGTTAAGCAATGCTAATTTCCTCAACATTGCACAAGAACTGATTATTCCTGTGGGCGGCTTACCCGAGCCAACGGCCGTTCCTTCCCCAACCCCAGCACCCAACACCATCCCCACTCCCATCCCCACCGCAGCCCCACCCGAACAAGGAGAAGCGGTTGTCGTCATCAACGGAGTGGTGGGCGTTGGCGAACTGACAGAAGAAGCGATTCAGATCACCAACTCAGGCACACGCCAAATTGGCCTGGTAGACTGGACCATAAGCGATGAAAGCGGCTTTGTCTACACCTTTGGTCAAGTCACCCTATTTGGCGAAGGTGCTGGTATCCTCGTTCACACTGAAGCAGGCACCGATGGCTCCACAGACCTTTACTGGGGCTTAGAACTCCCCATTTTACTGCCTGGCAAAACATTGACACTCACCGATGCCGATGGCAATGTGGTATCGACTTATACGGTACCGTGACCGGGAAACGGTAAACAGTACACAGCGATTACTGAATACCGATTACCGAAAAACGGAGGTTGAAATGCGTAGTTTAACAGATAAAAAAGGTGAACAGTTTGGCTATCTCGAAAACAATGTCCTCTACGATTTAGACGGTGTGGCTACTGGCAGCTTGAAAGGTGATTTTATTGTCGATTTAGCAGGCAAACGTATGTGGCGAGTTGTGGGAGATGGCGTCTACACGCTGGATAGCTCTGAATCCATCGGCTTTTTTGGCAGCGAACGCCGGCAGCTAGGTCGGCAAGATTGGTAACTTGGTTTACAAAGTTTAGTGGAAACTACAGTAAAGATATTGCGGAGAACGATATGCGATTAGGCGCACACATAAGCACGGCTGGGGGGATATACACCTCTTTCAAACGGGGGAACGACGCTGGTTGCGATTCAATGATGATCTTCACCAAGAGCAACCGCCAGTGGAAAGCCAAACCCCTGACTGACACAGACATCCAAAAATATAAAGAAGCACAAGAACAATACAGCCACATCCACCCAGTCGCCGTTCATGCCAGCTATCTGATCAACATCGCTTCGCCCAAAGAAGCGTTGTGGGAGAAATCTTGCCAGGCACTCAAAATTGAAGTAGAACGCTGCGGACAATTAGGTATTCCGCTGATTAACTTCCATCCTGGTTCCCACGTTAAAAGTGGCGAAGAAGCAGGCATCAACCAAATTGTGCGCGGCTTGAAACGTTTGTTGGTGGAAACGGAAGCTAGGGCGCCAGACACCATCATCTGCCTGGAAACGATGGCGGGGCAAGGCACGAACTTAGGTTACACTTTTGAACAAATCGCTGCCATTTTGGCCGAAGTTGGTCCTAATGAGCGCCTGGGCGTGTGTCTGGACACTTGCCACATCTTTGCCGCTGGTTACGATTTCCGCACCCCAGAAACTTATGCTGCCACCATGGCAGCATTTGACCGCATCATCGGCTTCGACCGACTCAAATTCTTCCACCTCAACGACAGCAAATTTGACCTCGGTCAAAAGAAGGATCGTCACGAGCATATCGGGCAGGGCTTCATTGGCACAGAGGGCTTTGCCAACTTCCTCAATGATCCGCGCTGGGTAGATCATCCTGCCCACCTGGAAACGCCAAAAATTAAAAAAGATGACGATGGTAATGACATGGAGATGGATCCGGTGAATTTAGCGACGTTGCGGGGATTGATAAGGTGAATTCTGAAAATTTCAAGGAAACTAACATGCCTACAAATCAACTAACAACAGAAATAAAGACAAAAATAGCAGAGCAGAAAACGGCCGTTCCTACCAAACCCAGCGAACGCATCATCGCCCTTGACGCCCTGCGCGGCTTTGCCATCCTCGGCATCCTTGTCATGAATATCCAGTCATTTTCCATGGTCGTCGCCGCCTACCAAAATCCGCTAGCCTACGGTAACTTTACCGGCTTGAATCGGTGGGTCTGGATGTTTAGCCACATCTTCTTCGACCTCAAATTCATGGCGATGTTTTCCATGATGTTTGGCGCAGGCATCATTCTCATCACCACCAGCGCGGAGAAGAAAGGTGTTAGTCCAGCTAAGCTGCATTACAAGCGCAATTTCTGGCTGCTGCTCTTTGGCCTTGCTCACGCCTATCTCTTCTGGTCTGGCGACATTTTAACTACTTATGCCATTTGTGGTTTCATCGTTTATGTGTTCCGCAAACTGTCACCTAAATGGCTCACGTTGATAGGTGTGATTTTATTTGCCATTCCATCTGCTGCGCTACTTTTGGGTCAAATGTCGGTAGACTACATACCAGTTGAGCAGCTGAATGAGATGTCTCTTTCCTGGCAGCCAACGGCAGAGATGGTTGCTGATGAAATTGCTGTGTTCCAAGGTGGCTGGCTAGAGCAGATGGCGCTGCGCATACCCCACTCCCTGAAAATGCAGACGTATGCTCTCATCCTATTCTCTGGCTGGCGTGTTTGCGGGCTGATGCTCATCGGTATGGCGCTGTTCAAATGGGGCGTGCTGACAGCAAAGCGTTCCCTGCGCTTTTACACCATTATGATGTTGGTCGGATTCTTGCTTGGCTTTCCGCTGGTTGTGGTTGGTGTTAAGCAAAACTTTGTCCATGATTGGGAATTTTTGTATGGGCTGTGGGTTGGCTCGCAATTCAATTATTGGGGTAGTCTCCTGGTCAGTTTTGGCTATATTGGCATGGTGATGTTAATTGCCAAAGCGGGGTGGATACCCGGTGTGGTGAAGTGGTTTGCGTCTGTCGGGCGCATGGCTTTGACTAATTATTTCTTGCAAACCATCATCTGCACTACTATTTTTTATGGGCATGGGCTGGGTTTATTTGGACAGGTTGAGCGGACGGGACAACTTTTGCTTGTTTTTGCAGTGTGGGTTGTGCAACTGATTATCTCGCCTGTCTGGCTGAAACGTTATCGGTTTGGTCCTTTTGAGTGGCTCTGGCGTTCATTGACTTATTGGCAAAAACAGCCAATGTGATGTGGGTGGGCTACCGGTTGAGTAATGTTTGTGGTACGCGCTTTAGCGTGTAAGAATGGCGCACTGAAGTGCGCACTACGAACTGTGGTACGTGCTTTAGCGCGTAAAAACGGCGCACTGAAGTGCGCACTACGAACTGTGGTACGCGCTTTAGCGTGTAAAAACGGCGCACTGAAGTGCGCACGACGAACTTAAGGAGCTTGTGGTACGTGCTTTAGCGCGTAAAAAACGGCGCACTGAAGTGCGCACTACGAACTTAAGG
>PDQY01000056.1 GCA_002746795.1 Chloroflexota bacterium
CTAAAATACGGGATTACATCGTCAGTTTTAAGAAATGGTAAGGAAACGACTTCGTTGTATTATTTAATTTCCGTTCCTAATCATAAAAAGTGTGTACAATATAACGCAGTGGGTTATAAAATGAAGGTACACTTTGGGTAGACCGCAGAGTGTTTTCAAAAATTTACCAGGCAACAATCTGCGGTTTCCTGCTGGGTGTCGGCAATTTTGTGTGAAATTTAGCTTAAAAGCATCTTGCCGATGGCCTCACCACTCGCTGTTCACTGTATGTTTATTTGCTGTTCACCAATGGAAAGGGAAGGGGTGTTCGCACATGAAAAATGGGAATCAGGCACAGTTTGTTGACGAAGTCGTAGATTATGTGGTTATTGGCTCTGGCTTTGGGGGGAGTGTTTCTGCAATGCGTCTCTCTGAAAAGGGTTACCGCGTGATGGTCTTGGAACGAGGCAAACGATTCCAGGCTGAAGACTTTCCTAAAACTAATTGGAACATTTTTAAATATTTATGGCTGCCTGCTGCACGTTGTTTTGGCATCATGGGCATCAATTTTTTTGATGATATTTGGATTTTAAATGGCAGTGGGGTGGGGGGAGGCAGCTTGGTTTATGCCAGCACGCATATTAAACCCCCTCAAGCATTTTTTGAGGCGCCAGAATGGCAGGGATTGGCTGATTGGGAGGCGGAACTCAGCCCTTTTTATGATGTGGCAAATCGCATGCTGGGGACGGCGAAGAATCCCAAGTTGTGGCCGGCTGATCACCTCTTGTATGAAATTTCTGAGGAGCTGGGACAGGAGGCTACGTTCCAGCAAACGCCGGTTGGGATTTTCTTTGGTACGCCGGGCTTGACTGTGGCGGATCCGTTTTTTGATGGTGATGGGCCAGACCGGAGGGGATGTATTTACTGTGGGGGCTGCATGGTTGGCTGCCAACACAATGCCAAAAATACGTTGGATAAAAATTATCTTTATTTTGCTGAAAAATGGGGGGCTGACATACGTGCTGAATCCAATGTGCTGGATATTCGCCCTTTGTATGGGGACCAGCCGGGTGGGGCTCGATATGAAATCTTATATGAGAGGGTTACGGATTGGGGTATAAAGCGGAAAACGGCCGTTCGTGCCCAACATGTTGTCGTCTCGGCTGGTGCTTTGGGTACCCTCAATTTGCTCTTGAAGTGTAAGTACGAAATCGGCTCGCTGCGTCTCTTGTCTGACCGATTGGGAGAAAATGTGCGCAGCAACAGTGAAGCGATGATGGGGGTGACTGCACGGGATGACGATGTTGTTTTCTCAGATGGTGTTGCTATCTCTTCTCATTTCTGGATTGATGATGTAACCAGCATCGAACCTGTGCGTTTTGCGCCAGGCCACTCGTTTATGCGTAACTTGATGCTGCCTCTCATAAAATTTGAGGGGGGGGCTAAAGAGCGCTTCAAACGATCATTGATTGAGGCTGTACAACGGCCGTTTGACTTTTATGCGGTGCGTATCCAACCTAAATGGGCTGAACGGAATACTGTTTTGCTCATCATGCAGACGTTGGAGAATAAAATGTCAATGAGGCGTGGGCGCAGTATTTGGACATTATTTACACAGAATCTTGTTAGTATCCGCGATAAAACTGAACCAATCCCGCCAGTTATTGAAGCGGGACGTGAAGTGGTCGAGAAGTTTGCAGACAAAACCGACGGGGTGGCGTGGGCTGGCATGAACGACATGCTGGGGATTCCCAATACGGCGCATATCCTGGGCGGTTGTGGCATTGGTGCCGATGAATCGAGCGGCGTCATTGATGTTAATCATGAGGTGTTTAATTATCCGGGTCTTTTTGTGGCTGATGCTTCGGCTATTCCTGGTAATTTGGGTGTTAATCCCAGCCTCACGATCACGGCGATGACGGAAAGGGCGATGAGTAAGATTCCGAAGAAGGGCGAAGCCGCAGAACTGACCCCGCTGCCGGTGCCTGAGGGAGTGGAGATGGTGATGGGAGAGAACGGCCGTTCTCCTCTCAAGTCCGCGCTTCCCTTCATGTTACTCATGGCTGTGCCCTTGGCACTCCTGTTCCTGCTCAGAGCTTTGAAAAAATAATAGAAGCAGAGATTAGGGGATAGAGCCTCTAATTTCCGCTATTCCTGGAGAGAATTATGCAGCAACCACGTTGTATACCTTTCATTAACCCTGCTACGGGTAAAAAATTTGGTGAAATTGAAGTGGCGACCCGAGAAGAGGTTATCCTGGCGCATAAAGAAATGCGCCAGGCATTTAAGATTTGGCGTAAAAAGTCGGTTAAAGAACGGATCCGCATCCTGCGTAAATTCCAAGAAGTGCTAATCGACTCTATCGACGAAATTACCGAAGTCATCAACAAGGACACTGGCAAAAGCCGACAAGATGGTTGGGTTGAGGTCAATGTTTCTGTGGATCGACTGCACCAGTATTACAAGCGAGCCCATCATTGGCTGGCACGGCGCCGGGTTCCGCCTGGGCTTTACATGTTCAAAAAATATTACACAGAACCTCATCCCTATGGCGTAGTGGCTGTGATTGGCCCCTGGAACTATCCTTTTGATTTAACTGTGCCGCCTATGTGTTCGGCGCTGTTGGCCGGGAACACGGTGCTGCTTAAGCCCTCGGAAGTGACGCCAGCTGTGGGACAATTGATTGAGAGATTGATTGATCGCGTGCCGGAACTGTCGCCGTTTGTGCGTGTGCTGCACGGGGATGGCTCTGTGGGAGCAGCTATCGTTGAGTCTCGTCCCGATCTGGTGTTCTTGACGGGCTCCACCGCTACAGGACAAAAGATTGCCCAGGCAACTGTTGATACTTTGACGCCGTTTGTGTTTGAACTGGGCGGTAAGGATCCCATGATTGTGTTTGATAGCGCAGATATTCAAGCGGCTGCAAAATGGGGCGTGTGGGGCGCTTTTTATAACACTGGCCAGACGTGCATGGGCATTGAACGAGTGTATGTGCAGTCAGGAGTGTATGATGAATTTGTAACGGCCGTTCTTGAGGAAGCGCGTAAGTTAAAAGTAGGGTACTCTCCTCACATCGAAAATCAAAATAATCTGGGACCGCTGACATTTGAGCGTCAAATCAACATCATTTCCGACCATATGGCGGATGCCCTGGAAAAAGGAGCTAAGGTGTTGATGGGGGGCAAACTGGATGGTTTGTTCATGCAGCCCACCGTCATGATTGATGTGGATCACGGCATGAAAATCATGCGTGAAGAAACCTTTGGTCCCATTATGCCGATTATGAAGTTTGAGGATGAAGCTGACGCGCTTTTCCTGGCCAACGATTGTGATTATGGGTTGAGTGCGGCAGTGTGGAGCGGCGACATGCGTCAGGCAAAACGGGTGGCGCACCGGTTAGACGTTGGCTCTGTGAATATTAACGATGCTATTTCCCATTATCCTGTGTCATTGCTGCCTTTTGGCGGGGTGAAAATGTCTGGCAACGCCCGAACACATGGTAAAGAAGAGATCTTGCAGTTTACCCAAATGCGTTCCTATGCTGTCGGTAAGCCGCCCCATCCACTAGATCTGGCCACGATTATGCGCGTGCCGAACCGTTATTGGTTAGGCAAGTTGATTACCCGGGTGTTTTTTGGGGTGACACCCAGGCAAAAATTGGAACCTATCACGGAGTGGGTAGAGGATGTGGATATGAAACTGGCAGCCAGGAAAACGGCCGTTGCCGCAGGTCTGACAACCGCTTTGGCCGCACTGATTTGGGGCTTGATTCGGTTCCGAAAATAGGAGCAGATGACACAACCTGTTAAAAGATTCATGATATGTGACGTTGAAAATTTGCCATAAAATGATACCACAACAGCCGATGGGATAAACGTTATGCATGAACTGGCTATTACTGAAAATATCCTCAATATTGCCGTTGATTATGGTGAAGGAGCCGGTGCCACGCAGGTTACTGATTTGCATTTGATCATCGGCCAACTTTCCTCCATTGTGGATGATTCGATCCAATTTTATTGGGATATAATAAGCAAAGATACAATCTGTGAGGGTGCAGTTCTCCACTTTGAACGAGTGCCAGCACAACTGGAATGCAGGGATTGTGGCACACAATACACCCTATCACGCGAGTTGATGTCTTGTCCCTCCTGTGATAGCATTCGCCTGACTGTTCTCAGCGGCGAAGAGTTCCGGCTAGAGAGCATTCAAGTCGAGACAAAATAGAAAAAGAAACGGGGATGAGGAGATTAAAGGGATAAAGAAAAAAACGCCCAACTACTGCTCAAAAAGGATTAAAAATGACCAAAACTGTCCCTGTGGTTCAAGAAATCATGAGCGCCAACGATCACTTGGCCACGCAAAACCGTGAAAAATTAGAAGCAGCCCGGGTGCTGGGCATGAACGTGATGGCATCGCCTGGCGCCGGTAAAACGAGTCTCATCTTAAAAACGATTGAGGCACTTGCCCCGCATTTCAAATTAGGCGTGATAGAAGGTGATACCGCTAATGTAACTATCGACGCAAGCAAAGTGTTGGCGGCTGGCATGCCTGCTGTGCAAATCAACACCGGTGGCTCCTGCCATCTTGACGCCGTTATGTTAAGTGGTGCCTTGCCACAACTCTCCCTTGAGGAAATTGATTTGCTCATTGTCGAAAACGTGGGCAATTTGATTTGTCCGGCCTCGTTTACGCTGGGTACCCATTTCAATGTGGTTGTGGCCAGCGTGCCCGAAGGCGATGATAAACCATATAAATATCCCAATATTTATCGTGGCATTGACGCCCTCATCCTCAATAAGATTGATTTGCTGCCTTACATTGATTTTAAAATGGATTATTTCAAGCGTGGCATTGAGATCCTAAATCCAGATGCTGAGTTTTTCCCGATTTCTTGCACGACAGGAGAAGGAGTGGCCGCTTGGGTAGACTGGCTGAAAAATCGAATTGATGGGTTTAAGGCATAGCAACTATGGCATGCGATACATCGCTTAGTGCGCATCCATAAATAAATGATAGGTGGGTACAAAGTGTGAATAATGTGATGTATTGGGTCAACGGTCGCTGTCTGCTGCGTCTTCAAAGTTGTCGCTTTACCTCAGGAGAGAATACATAATGAGCAATGATTTACCAACCACGTTAAAACCTGTGTCTGATTCCATTCGTGTTTTGTCGATGGATGGCGTACAGGCAGCAAACAGCGGTCACCCTGGCCTGCCTTTAGGCATGGCAGATGTGGCTGCTTTGTTATGGACTCGATACCTTAAGTTTGACCCGAAGAGCCCCCAATGGCCTGACCGTGACCGTTTTATCTTGTCTGGTGGGCATGGCAGTATGTTGATTTACGCCTTGCTGCATCTGGCGGGTTACGATTTACCTCTGGAGGAGCTAAAGAACTTTCGCCAGTGGCAAAGCCATACTCCCGGACATCCCGAATATGGCGATACC
>PDQY01000009.1 GCA_002746795.1 Chloroflexota bacterium
ATTGACATTATGACCTCCATACAGTTTTCTTGGTTGTTAACTGTAATTATGGGTCAGTTAGTCGCCATCGTCATCTATTTCTTAGCGGAACCGAAAGAACTTCGTTTTTCATGAAATACGATAATGTGGTCAATATATGAACCAGCTAGAAATGGAGCACCCTGCATTAGTTTCTCTCGTTCTTCTCTTTCTGGAATATTTTCATGAGCGCGTTCGTTCCTTTCCTGCCGTAAAAATGTAAGCAAGTGTTTTTTTTGAGTAATGTTTTCACGTGATACGCAATCGATCATATTAGCCAATCCGCTTAAATCGTTCCGTGTAACTTGAAATGCATTAACAGCTTGCGCTTTTTGCAACAAGGCTTTTAGTTCATTCTCAAATATTTTTCCTAGTTGAAATAAGCCCACATCAACCGTTTTTATATTTAACAGTGCCACAGCCCGTTCAACATCCTCCCGTAATTTTTTGTCTCGGATCGTACTTATCTGTGTGAATTGGAGAGTTTGCTCAGTTGTTAAATCTTCTTGGTTTTTCAGAAAACAGTAAAGCGTGTTGCCTTGCGTTTCCTTTGAAACATTTTCTATTCGGTCTAGATAGTTATAAAAAGTGTGTTTCTTGCAATTCGTTTTTTTCATTACATGGATAGCAGTATTAGCAACTGTTGCCATGTGTCGAGGTTGTTCTTTGAGATATTGAATAACTTCCTCTTGCACAATTTGCATCAAAGTTTTATGTGGTTTGTTTGGAATTATTGGAGAATCGACATCATCTATAAATACTGCAATATTTCGCCTTTTTTTTGTAGGTAATGCCTCTAATCGGATCAGCGGTGTACGACGAAGCCACGCTGTAATGGTAGATTTAGAAATACCAGTTTTCGTGTTTAAGATTGTTACTAATTCAGATTGCAGCATCTTTTGGTCTGCTTGATTGGAAAATAATTCGCGTGTTGCAACGACTAAATCGTTTTGCGCGTTGTTCCTTTTATTCCGATTGGATTTATATGGTTTGGCCCCCCATGCTGCTAACTCATATTCAGTGTGAGATACTCGAATAAATTGATCTTTCTCATGCAAATAAGTAATGATCGATGTTTTAGGGACATGTGGTCTTTTTGTAATAACATATTCATGTATTTCTTCAGCCGAAGCTCTTGATTTGTGCCTGTGAAAGAATTCTTCCATTAGCTCAATTATAGTTTGTGTAGCTACATGATCCCATTCAGATAGTGTCCACCGACCGCTTTTTCCAATTGGACTGAAACGATTATCATCACCTAATTGATTGGTGAGATTGCGTTGATTTTCTGTATTTTCACTACCTGTAATAGCCAGTTGATGGTTGATTTCTCGAAGAATATCTCGAAAGTGCATTGGTTCTTCTTCAACATGCAATACACGATATGCCTGATTTGCGACTGAAGTTAACTTGTCGAATGAGATTTGATATAGATCATTACTCAGGCGTTCTATGTCTGGACAAATCTTAATCGCATAAACGATGTAATCGCCATCAATTTTCTTTTTTCTCTTTCGATTTACCTGAATTTTGATTTCGAAAAGTGATATGGGTAAAACAGCGATTTGTAGAGTGCGGTACACAGCTTTGAGCGCAGGCCAAATTTCCCCCAACTTGATTTTCTTGTTAGTTTGCCATGTATCGAGTTTTGACCCATGGTACCCCACTACATTTTGAGGCAATTCTTTAAATTCAAAAATAACCAGCAAAAACTTAACCAAATTGTATTGTTGAGGAGCGATTCGAACTTGGTAGCGGTGCTCAAGAATATGCAAAATTTGCTTAAAAGGGACAAAATCACCTTCAGTTTGAAGTAAATGTAAAAGTTCGTTAGCTTCTTCAACCAAACTGTTAGGAACAAACCATTCCTTAAGCGCTTTTTGCCCAAGCAGGGTTTCTCGAATACGCTGGAGAGTTTTCGCATTTATTTGCCTGACTCGTTCTCTAGTTATTCCTTCTGCATCACCGATATCTTGAAGTGTGTAAGGCTCTTTCCCATGAAGTCCATAATAATATTTGACATATTTGAATCCCCGTTTGTCACTATAAATATCCATTATTGCTTCTGTAAAGGGGAGTATTAGTGTGACCAAATTTGGTTGAGAATTAGGTTCGATAGTTATCACAGGAGTTTTGGAAGCCAGCAAACGTTTCAACTGTGAAGTATGAGCACTTGGTGTTTCTATTCTTGAAAGTGAAAGGAATGATTCCAGATGATCAATAATAATACCCTTCCCAGTTTTCCCTAAGCCACTAATGTTCTTGAAATTTGTTTCTAGTTCAGGCAGCAAGTCATCAATAGTTGCTATTTCCGCTCTTTCAAGAGAATTTAGAATACGGTTAGAATGAATCCCTAATTCTGATATTGGAAGTGCTTTAATTTCATTGCTGATATCGGATTTTATTTGTGTGTTTGGGAGTAATCCACTGATTACATATTGTTGCAATTGTTCAATAGGTATTTCAAGATAATCTGATATTGCACTGAATAGTTCATTTGCGCGTTTTTCGCCCACGTTTTTAATATTTGTGACACCAAACTGTCCTAATTCAATAACTTCCTTAACTGAAATTATCCCAGCTCGTCTGAGGAGATTCTGCACCTCAAGACCAATATCTAAAACTGTTATCGGTTGGTGTAGTAAATCAGTGTTTACCTTGTTGTTTTTCATGTTTTCTCTTTTGGTATCAATTGTTTGGATAACGCAGGGGCATTCGAGAATTTAGCCTGCCAACGCTGAGTTCACCGACGGGTGAAACGAGTCCGGTGAAACGACTTGTTATGCAATTCTTTATGTGTTTGAATCTCTTAACATGTATCGGTTTTCAACATGAAATATGTCTGATCTGGAAATAACTTTAAATCCAAATTTTTCATAAAAACGGACATTTTCATCCAGATCTGTTTCCAGGTATGCCTTTGCTGAACAATTATCCACTTCTTTGCAAAAACGCTGCATTAGTTTAGTACCAACCCCCATCTCCCTGTAAGATGGCAGAACGCCGATAGGACCAAGGTGCCAGTGTTGTTCAACCGGATCATGCGCTGCCCATTCCTTAAACCATACAGATTTTCTCCAATTAATATCATTTTCATCTTCAACTATATCTGGCTCTTTAATTACTTTCCCAATGCACGACTTCATTCTCATAACTCCGATGATTTTTTCATTTTCCTTTGCCAAAAAGACAATTCCAGGCAGGTTGTTGAAGAGTTCGAAAAACATTTTTTCGATTTTCACACGTTCATTTTCGCCATTACCCAGAAAGACACCAAAGTGGAGTGGATTGTTGAGCATGGCAATGCTCAGAACTTCCGCCGATTTTTGGATGTCATTTTGTTCCATAAAGGAAATATGAAAGTTGCTCATATTCACTCCTTGAATCATTTGGGATTTTAATTAATGCATAACTATATATTCAACGGAACAGATTCCGTATAAACCTCTGTTTTTCTTTTTATGCAGCCTGAAATTCGATATATACCTCTCATTTGGCTAAAATCCGCGAATAGATTTCTCTACAAGTTGAAAATTGTTGTTTTATTGAAAATCCTTTCCTGATAACAAGCCAGTATTAGAGAAAAAAGAGAAAAACCGGCTTCACATGGTTAGTATAAAATAGTTTGTCTTTCGAGACAATATGAGGTTTTTTCATGTCCCAACAACTGAAATTATTAGACCAAGTTTGTAATGCGCTGCGGCTGAAGCATTATTCATATTGCACAGAATAATTGTATGTTCACTGGGTAAAATGGTTTATTCTTTTTCATGATAAGCGCCATCCTGCCGAGATGGGTAAACCTGAGGTGGAAGCGTTTTTAACTGACCTGGCAGCTGCTGGCGAGGTCGCTGCCTCTACGCAAAATCAGGCGTTGAGCGCCCTGCTATTTTTATATGGGCACGTGTGGCCACGGCCGTTGAGTCATGTAGAGGTGTTTTGGGCACAAAAACCTAAGCGGCTGCCTGTTGTGCTAACAACTGATGAGGTACAGGGTGGCCAACTACAATAGGCGCACCATTCAAAAGCTGTTGGGGCATAAAGACGTAAAAACGACGATGATTTATCCGCATGTAGCCAACCGTGGCATTTTAGGGTAGGGGTTCGTAGCCCGTTAGATGAGTTGGCACTATGACGACAGAGCAAGAACACGAGGCGTTGATTCCGGCCGTTACCACCTGACAAACTTCATCTTTTCTCGGCCAAATAGGCAAAAAACCCCGCCCGCTTTAATGCCCGCAGCGTCAGCCCACCCAGCAAGCCGCCAAGGGCACCAAAAATAATGTAGGCGATGAGTGCCTTCGACGTGCCCAACAGGATCACGCCCACCGGAGCCCCGCTGATGACGCCAAAGACCCACTTCACCAAAAACTTCGCTAGATGGCCGATGACGCCAGTTAGCACCGCCACCATCAAGTGGGAAGGATTGCCGCCCAAAATAAACAATGCCAGATCTGTGCCCACGCCAATCGCCGCGTAGGCGAGAAAGGTATTCAGTGCGCCCCAATCTCCCATGCCCAAGAACGCCGCCAAGATGCCAGAGGTAATGCCGACAATGGTGGCCGCACCACGTTTCGGCACCACGCCAGCTGCCACGATGATAATTGCCATCCAAAAGACACCGGAACGTCCCGACAATCCAATGGGCAACCGCAAGGTGATTTTGGCAACCACAATCAACGCCGCAAATAAGGCCAGCAAAATTAAATTAAAGGTGGAAAAATATCGTTCTTTCATGGTTCTATCTCGATTTTGTCGGTGTCCTGCACCCATTCGTCGCGGGTATCTAAATTTTCCAGGGTGGAAACGAGCTTTAATGTGCCTGCGCCTGAGAGATCAAAGAGGACGTTGTTGTCAGGATTTTGTACTTCTGCCCAGGTGAGAACGGCCGTTTTCCCCCGACTGCTGCTGCTCACTGTAATCTGGCTTTCAGGGCTTAGCTCCTTTGTGGGCAGGTAGAGCAAGAACACATCTTGCAGGAGCCAGCCTTCTTGCGTTTTACCCTTTTCGGCATCGACAAAACTGACGGTAGGCAGACTTTCCAGTTCCGCAATGACAACCCCGCCAATCAAGTTACCCCCATAATAAATCGGGATACTGCCTGGCGTGATATTCAGTTCTGCGGCCATCGAGTTTCGCCGCCACGTATCAACGGCCGTTACCACCAACACAATCACCAACACAATCCCCATGGCTAAACCAATTCGTTTGTTTTGAGACATGATAAATTCCTAGAAACTTGGACCAAAGATCAAGGATGAAGAACCAACCCGCTGTCCTTGACACACGCATTGGTCATTCGTCGTTTATCCTCCGTCACATAAATTAAGTAAACGGCCACACCAACAGCACCGCCACCACTGCCAAAATCAGCAGCAGCAATACCCCATCCCACCAGGTAAACGTCAACTGCCGATAAGCTGTGCGCTGGGGGGCATCAAAGCCGCGGGCATAAGCTGACTCCGTCATCGTCCAGGCACGTTTGGTGGTCAAAATGATAGCCGGAACCGTTAACGCCAACAACTGCTCTGCCTGGTCTGGCAGTTTGCGCCAACCCGCCCAGGTGGGCAGCGTGATCCCCCTCGCTACCTGAGCCTCCTGAATGCCTCGCCATTCGTCTGTGAGCAGGTCGATGCTATGAAACGCCAAACTCAGACTGAACGCATACCGGTATGGCAGCCGCAGCCATTCCAGCGCCAACCGCATTTCCATCGGCGTTGTGGTACAGACCAACAGAGAAAAGGTGCTGGCCAGTAAAATCAAGCGCAAGCAAATAGTGATTGCTAATGTCAGGTCAACCAACAGCCAATCGACAATGAATAAAAACAGCAGCACAAAACGCAGCCGCCACAACTGATACAGCGTAGCAGGCAGCAGCTTAGCCCACCACAACAGCAGCCCAAACAAACCTAAACAAAACAGCAGTTTAGAGAGAGGCAGCATGATAGTAAAAGAAAGGAGTAAACTCAAAAACAGCTTCGTGCGTGGATCAATCTGCCGTAAGGGCGAGTTTGGAATCAGAACCGCGCGTTTTTTTTGTTTGCTCATAGTCATTTTGCAGACATCGTATTTTAGACCGGGATTTAACCCGAGTCTACCATGATCTAAGATGTCCATCTGGATGGCAAAATTAGCCCTGCTTTCTGCCATACGTCCGCCTGCTCGACAAGCTCACTTGGTCTACCATCGCCAACAAGGTCACCATCAGCCAAAACCAGCAGCCGATCAGCCTGGGTTGCCAGCCACAAATCATGGGTTGTTAACATAACAATTTGACCACTGGCGGCCAACGCTCGCAAAATGCCCATAAGCATCTGCTTGTGGGCGATATCCTGTCCTAATGATGGTTCATCAAGTAAGATGCCGTGCCGGGGACGCTGCATCAGAATGGTAGCCAACGCCACCCGTTTTTTCTCACCTTCACTCAGCAGCAGCGGCGGTGTGTTTTCGTAATTGGCCAGTCCCATCGCCTGAATCAACCAGTTATAGTAAGACATGTCGGGATTAGGCACGCGGTAGAGGATTTCTTCACGTACGCTGCTGTTAAATAATTGCATATCTGGATTTTGGAAAACGACGCCTAGCTGAGGGGGCGTCCCGTTGACCTGGATGCTGCCCTCAAATGTTTGCAGACTGGTCAAGGCGCGGAGCAAGGTGGTTTTGCCAGAACCATTTTTGCCCACAACGGCCGTTACCTCGCCGCCAGCCACATTAAACGCCATATCCCGCAAAATCAGCTTGCCCCCCAATCTCACCGACAACTTGCTGATCATCAACTGCTGCTCACTGCGTTCCGTTGAGAAGGGTTTGGGCGCGTCGGCCAAAACCTGGGGGGAGGCGCTGCTGTTCAAATTGAGGGTGTGTAAGTTGGGCAGCGCTTGTATGTATTCGCCGCGATGCTCACACACCACCACCGCCGTTCCCTGTTCGACCAATCTGACTAAAGCTGCTGTCAACTCAGTGGCTGCGGTAGTATCCAGCATCGAAAATGGCTCATCCAGCACCAGCACTTCTGGCTGTCGAGCCATGATAGCCGCCAGCGCCAGCTTTTGTTGTTCACCGCCAGACAGCGTTTGCGGATTGCGTTGGCGCATTCCCGTAAGCCCAAATTGCGCCATCGTCTCGTTCAGCCGTGCTTTGATTTCAGCGCGGGGCAGCCCCAGGTTCTCCAGACCAAAAACAATCTCTTCCTCAACAGTCTGCGCCAACATTTGTGCTGCCGGATTTTGCAGCACCAGCCCCACATGCTCGCTGATTTGCCACAATGGCATTTCAGACAAGGCGTGCCCGGCAAAAGTGACACTTCCGCTCAACTCCCCCCGATACAAATGTGGAATGAAGCCTGCCAGGCAGCGTGCCAGCGTACTTTTGCCACAACCTGACGCGCCGTTCACGTAAACGGCCGTTCCCCTGGAAACAGTCAGCGAAGTAGGCGCTAAACCCAGACCATGTTGTGGGTAGCGGTAGCTACTGTTATGCGCAATGAGCAGGGGATTCATGTTTGACATGAGACGTATAACCAAAGACAAAGGCTTGAAGCTGCTTTTTGCCGTTCGTCCTTCGCTTTTGCCCGTCTTAATTGAGCTTCAGCAGCAGCCAATAGTCACCGACTTCCTTAACCAGGCAAACAGGCTACTGCTCTTGCCGAGCCTCCTCTGGGGCAATGAACTGCTGCTGTACCTGTTGTCCGTATCGTCCAAGCCGATGTAGATGATGCTCATGATTTATTTTAGAAAACCACCTCAGTACAGCCGCTTTTAGATATTCATCAGCTGGATTTTGTCTATGGTGTGGGGCCTGCTGGCATCTCTTCTTCAACTGCATCTTCTTCTGAACCAGACAGGGTATCATCTTCACCTTGGAAGCCTTCAAAGAGCGTGTCATCATCATCCAGCGTAGACTTGACTGGTGCGCCGAAGATGGGGGCGTATTTGACGACACGATTGTTATGCGCATCCACCACGTACACATTGTCCTGGGCATCAATGGCGATACCAATCGGCAAGGCAAACTGATTTGCTGCCGTGCCATAGGTACCGAAGCGGCCAAGATAACTGCCATCCGCATCAAAGATAAGAACGCGGAAGCCTTCGGGATCCGTTACGTAGATCCGATTTTGGCTGTCTACAGCCACATAAGGCTTGTTGTCGATAGATTGACTGTACCAGCTGTCAACAGGCCACGCAGAAACGGGGAGAAGATCTGGCGACAATTCTTGTATACGGCCGTTCCAGGTATCCACTAGATAGATGTGGCCATTGGGGCCAGTTGCCAGTCCTACCGGTTCGTTGAAGAAACCCAGATCGCTGCCTAAGGAGCCGACAATGTTTTGGAAAGAACCGTCCTTGTCCATCACTTGAATGCGATGATTGCCTGTATCTGTAATAGCCAGCCGGTTATTCTCTATGAGCGTGATGTCTCGTGGTCCATAGAACAAGCCAAGATTTGGCTCATTTGGGTCAAGCGTTGCTCCGTGTGAGCCAAAGGCGCTTACGTGTTCACCATCATGGGTGAATTTTTGGATGCGATAATTCCAGGTGTCAGCCACGTAAACGTGTTCGTCATCAGCCGCAATACCCCAGGGTTCGTTTAATTGTCCTGGCAACTCGCCAAATTCGCCCCAGCTTGTGACAAAGTTACCTTCACTGTCAAAGACCTGGATACGATGGTTGCCGCTGTCTGCCACAAAGATGGTGCCATCAGGACTGATGGCGATGTTGCGTGGCGTGTTGAATTGGCCATCTGCGCTGCCTGGGAGACCCAGTTCATTCAAGATCAGGGTAGGTTGCAGCACCAGTTCGCCTCTGGCGTAAGGATTTGTGTATGTTCCGATGTTGGCCAGGATAATGCCTTGATCCCACAAGCTGGCGAGTACATCTTTGCGGATGTAGACTTTGAGTTCATGACGCAGCGGCCATTTTTCGGCGGTGTAAGTGCCGCCAAAAGCTTGCCCATATTGCTCATAATCCCGGTAGAAGAAGATGTCCCAAAGCGCTTGTCGTTTGCCTGCGTCCGCCAATCCCCGATCATTAGGGATGGCCGCATTCCCAAAGACAGAATTCCAACCAATTTGGCGATATTCTTCCATGGGCCACCAGAGAAATGTGTAGGTGTTGTGTTCGTAGTTGTTGCCCAAATAAGGCTCAACTTTCTCCCAGTTGACATTCCCCGCCAAGATGATGGGAGACTCGTTGAGATTGTTGTTGGGTTCTTCGCCAAAGTAGTAGCGGTTGGGATATTCACGCAAATACCAGGTGAAAGGCCAGCTAACGTCGTTGTCGTATGCCACTTGGATGCTTTTGTCCCCATAGAGGCGCATGGAGAGGGTTTCGATCTGATCCATGACGATGTTTTTGGTGGCGGGGGCTCCATGAGCGTAAACCATGTATTCAGTGGTGTAGTCGGCGTTGGGGAAGCTGGCCATGTAGGTGGCACGGATGGTGAGCAAACTGAGCAGGGTGAAAATGACCAGGACAATGAGGGTAGAGCGTAACGGCCGTTTCGTTTTCTGGTATCTTTGCCACCAAAAATAAATAACGATGCCAGTGACAACCAAGAAACCCAGCAGCAGTCCCATATTTTGCAACGCGTCAACCTGTTGATTGCCTAACTGAACTTTGTCCAGCCAGAAGAAGCTGAAAATCCCAAACAAGGTGACCACAGCCAATGCTGATAAACCACCCAAAATAAGAGAGGGCTGTGAGAAGAGGTCGCTGCGGGTGAAGTTTTTTAGTTTCTTGCCAAAATACCAGCCGCTCATGAGCGCCATCGGAATGACAAAATGCGTGCTTAGCCAGGGCATTTTCTCACCAGCAACCGTGTAAGCAACCCAGGTGAGCAGCAGCCACCAGGCGACGTAAGGCAGGAAGCCGAGCAGCTGCTCGGCACGGAAAAGGTGAGTGAGGCTTTCCTCATCGTATTGGCGTTTGATGGCTTTGCGTACGGTTACCAGCCACAGCACACTCCCTAGCAAAAGGATGGCCAGCGCCACAATCAATCCCCAAAAAACATCACGGGGGAGGGTAAGCACGGTTGCTTCCATTTCAGTGAGAAGCTCTTTGAGGCGATAGGTACGATTGTAGAACCACTTAGTAAGGGTGAACGCCCCATACGCTGCCAAGAGCAGCGTGACCCAGTAAGCAAAAATGTGGAGCAGACGTTGTTTCTTGCTCCACAGCCACATTGCGGCTAACGAGAAAATCACAGGGAGAAACTCGTAGATGGGCATGACGATGAGGTAGTAGAAAGTAGGCTGCGACCCACGCTGCACCTCTTGTTGTTCCAACCAGTAGCCCAACGAGCCCAACATGCCGCTGGCCATGCCACCCGTAATATTGGTGAAAACAGAGGTGTAAAGCACCAGGAAAATCGCGTAGAAAATGGCGGCAGCAATAGGCCATTTGCGTGCATTCCACCATAGTCCCACAAGAATGGACACGATGAAAATGACAGCCAATATGAGGATGCTGCTGAAGATATCTGCATCCAAACGCATGCTCCAACATTCCGCATTAAACATGCGTGCCAGCGCTAATTGAATTCCTGCCATATTTTCCTGGCCAGGGATGGTGCATTGTGGCATCAAATAATCGATTGGATTCATGCCCAAGATGCGCACAATGAGGGGAGTTGTCATGGGTAAAATCAGGGTGGTAAACAGCATGATGAGGTCAAACTCACCAAATTGGTCAATCTCGGGGCGCAAGGCGCGTGCGCCCAGGAACAGACCGAGGCTGAGTATGCCAATGCCCATGACTTGTATCCCCCGAACGATGATGAGGTTAATTCCCGTGGTTGGTGTGGGTGTAGGTGTAGGTTCTATTGCACTGCCCTCTTCCACGATGGCGATGTCGTCGGCTGGTGGGGCAGAACGTTCTATCAATTTTTGCCCTACCACGCCACCGCCAATGAGCAAGGCAGCCACGAAAACAATGAGAATGGGCACATAAAGTCTGCTCATTCTATTTTTCAGCCAAGGAGCCATCCACATTTTGGCTAGTAAGCGAATAACCAGAAAACTGCCAAATATGGCGACATAGATGAAGGCGATCTCTTTGGTGGCAAACATAAGGGCGGTGCCAGCAGCAAACCACCCAATATACTTTTCTTTAGGTGTGTCCAGGTAGTACCAAATGGCAATGAAGACTATCATGGCCCAAACGATGATGTAGATGTCGTGGCGAATGTAGCGAGAGTAGTAGGTGATGTAGGGCGAAATGAGGAAGATGAAGCTGGTGAACAGGGCACCTACTTTACCCAATGGTTTGCGCAAGAAATAAGGGATGGCTATCAAGATCACGCCAAAAATAGCTGCCGGCACCCGAGCGGCCAAGTCGCTGTCACCGAAGAGCCAGTAGGAGAGGGCGGTGATGTGGAATAAGAAGGGCCCGTGCATGAGCGGTGTGTGGTTGTAGCCCTCACCAATGAAGTATTGGTAAGAGAATTGGGTGTGTAGGCTTTCATCGTGGCTCATTACCCGTGTGCCAAGAGCGGCAAAGCGGGTGACGATGGCCATGATGATGAACAGCAGATAGATGGTCTTTTCCCAATCTAAATTGATGGAGGCAATGAGCGGTTTTGCCAAAATCTCATTGAGGGAGGTTGATTTTTTCTCGGGGGGTGTGGTTGTTAGTTCAGTCATAAATCTCTTTATAATCTGACCAATGACGAATGACGACTTGGTCGTTGGTCGCTGATCTTTTTTAGTTTGTAGCCATGCTGGCTGAAATGGCGGCCACGGGTGTGCGTTGTGGCGCCGGTGCGATGATGGCGGCGGGTGTTGTGGCTGATTTTGCGGGAGCAACAACGGCCGTTACGGTTACTATCAGCCCTTCTGCCGCTAATGTTTCTTGAGCCTCACTCGTTTGTTTTAGCATCGTGGCTGTGGCATCTTGGGTGCTGGTGGCTGTGGCTGCCAGGGTGGTGGGGCGGGGGTCGCTCCATATGTTGTGTGCGTGCCAAGCATTGAAACTGCCAAAGAGCAGCATCACGAGCAACCCCACTAGAGCCAATTGGCGCTGCCAGCCCAGCATGGTGAACGACCAGCGTTGTTTTTTGTGGGGGATGGGGGGCAGCTGTTCTGCTAAACGGCCGTTTGTGGGTTGAGTGGCTGTGTGCAAAGTAGCGTAAATCATGTGCGTCATGTGCCGTTCAGCCTGCAATGCTTTTTGGCAATGTTTGCAAACCGCCGTGTGTTGTTCAACAGCCTGCCGTTCCCTCGTTGGCAGTAAATTCAAAACATAATCTGGTAGTTGGTGAATCACGTGATTGTTGTTCATAGTTTTAGTCTGACAGTTGCTTAGTCTGGTTCTCGAATCGTTTAAGCTTCAATCCAAAATCATAAATCGTCAATCGTTATGGGATATACACCGTTATCCCCTAAATTCCTCATCGGCTAACAGCTTGCGCAGCGCTTTATGAGCCAGCCTCATGCGCGATTCAGCTGTCTTGGCTGGGATGTTGAGGATGTTGCCAATTTCAACATAGGTGAGCCCCTCGTAGTAGCGGAGAACGGCCGTTTCTTTTAATTTTGGTGTGAGTTCATTGAGGGTTGCCCACACACGCTGCTGCTGGGCATTCAAGTCTGCGATTTCATCTGGTGCTGGGGCATTGGTGTCGGTGATGTCATCTTCCTGGTGGATGAGTTGGGTTAGCGAGAAGGTAGGCAGCCATTTGCGCCGTTTTTTATTGCGGCAGCGGCTGATAGCGATGCGATAAATCCAGGTTTTAAAGGAGGCCTTGTTGGGGTCGAAACTGCTTAGTTTGCGGAAGGCATACTCAAAGCTGTCTTGTAAGACCTCTTCCGCATCTTCTTGATGTTGGAGCAAACTGTAATTGAGCCGATAAATCATGGCGGCATAGGTGTTGTATAAGGCCATATAAGCGGTGTCATCCCCATTGAGGCAGCGTTTAATCAAAGCCAGCGTTCGTTCATCCCCATATTTAGGGGCAGTGTCAGCTTGTTGCCAGGGGATGGTGTGGGATTCGTGTACTGTCATTGGGTCTGCTCCAATTTAACCCACAAAATAACCCGTTCTTGTGCCGGGATGATAGGGGATTGATGGAAAGCCCACCAGCGCAATGTGTCTAGAATAGGTGAACGGGTAAACGGTTTTTCTGTTGGCGCGTGGTTTGAAATTAGATAATCAGATCCCATGTAGCTTTCGCTTAGAGTGGTGATGGCCTCGGCTGGCGTGATGACTATGTTGCTTTGTGTATCCGAGGGTGCCGTTTTGCCAAATTCGATGTTTTGATACTGACGCAAATACCAACGCAGGGTAGGTGTATCGATTGTGCTGAGAATGTGGACATCCATATCGGATGTGTTAAGTTTCCAGGATAAATCTTGGATAACATCAGCTAAAATCAAGATGCTAGCGTTGGTGCCTTCGTTGACCCAACTTTCTCGGGGATCGTTGGCCGCTTGATGACTTAGCCACCAGGCTGTCCCCCAGTTATAAAAGAGGAGCATCACCAGCACACTAAGCAAAACGCCTTGATAGGTGACCCGGGTATCCCAATTGAGGGCAAAGAAAATTGTGGTGAGGATGATGGCTAAAGCAAAAAATGCAAGCCATAGATGACTGAATTCTGTGCCGCCGGCACTCATGAGACGCAAAAAACGGGCACTGTTAGCGACGATGAACGCCCATAAGACAAGCAGTCCGCTGGTAAACAGCCAGCTGTACCAGCCAATATGGGAGCCTATGATAGCCCCCGAAAAAGCGCCGATGAGCAAATACAAGGGCAGCATGATGAGCGCGGCATGGGTTATTATACCTGGTTGAGTGAGCCACAGCAGTATGATGCCCAGCAGCCAATAGATACAGAACACAGGCAAGGGCTGCGAGTGCCAGGCTGCCCATAGAATGGCCACCACTCCTATCGCCAATAACGCAGTTTCATAACGAACAATGGCCAGGAAGGGCAACATGATGTTTTCAAGCAGTCTGGAACCGCCGAACTGCTGTACCCAATCCCCTAAAATGGAAGCAGCGGCGCCCACGTTGCCTAAACTAAGCAAAAAGAAACTGCTGATGAGAGCCAACAAAATGCCCCCAATGATCAGTCCAGAGCGCACTGTGTCTGTCTCTAGCTTCCAATTTTCCCCTTCTTCATTGTCACTAAACAGGTGGGGAGCAGCGAAGTGCTGCCCCAACCAGGCCACGCCCATAGTGAGCAAGGCGCTGTAGAACAGGGGGGAACTGGTTAGCCCTAAGGCCAAGGCAATCATCGCTGCGTAGAACCAACGGCCGTTTCTCGAGTCTCGGCCGTTTATCCAGGCAATCAGGAGCAGGAGGGCGGCAAAGAGGGCAATCGAGTCGCCGCCAGCGGTGCGGGCAATGGCGGCAGCCATGGGAGAGACGGTGAGGAGAACGGCCGTTATCAAAGCTCCCACCGTCGATAAACGTTTTTGCAGCAGCCAGGGCAGCAGCACCAGCCCCACGCCAAACAAGGCTGGCACCAGGCGCATCACGCTATCACTAACGCCTAAAATGGGTGTTAACATGGCGGTGAAGGTGAAATAAGCTGGACTGCTGATTGCCAGCTCAGCCGTTCCTGGTTGCCAGAACTGCCATACAGCCAAGGCTTCCTGCGCCTCGGCGGCTGAAACTGGAATCTTGCTCAACTCCGTTAACCGCATTATGGCCGCAAACATCCCAACCAGGATGAATAAGCCATCAGCAATGGTTAACTTGTAGGTGTTTTGTTTTTCAGTTGATGTTTCGCTCGTGAGTTCAGTCATTCAAATTAAATTTTTATCTTGCTGTGTCATGTTAACGGTGTTTGCTAATCCATTCAAGTTGGCATAAAAATTTCCCAATGCGCAATGGATTCTGCTTAATTGTAACGTTTCTTTTTGAATTGTAGAACGGCCGTTAGTTATTCCACTTATAGATCGTAACGGATTCGTTCTGGAATGCCACATCTAGATTGTCTGCAAATTTGTCGTTGACTAGTAGCCCGTAAGTGTCTCGTTCCAAATTGCCCACGACCACGTAGGAAACGTGGTTGTACTCCAGCAAAGCTTGGGTTGTGGGCCAATATAGCAGGCTGTAAATGTCGCGCACGGCTAGCTCACGCTGGCTCGGTTCTGGGGTGTTGGAGCCGCGCCATTGATATTCGTGGCCTGCCCAGCCTAGCAAGGTGGGGATGCCGGTGTTGGCTGCCATCCGCCCATAATTGCTGTATTGACCGCCTACTGCTTCCACCATGACAGGCGAGCCGTCGATGTTTTCACGCAGCCACATGATGGCGTCGTATTCATTCGGATTATAGCGCTGAATGTAAGCCAGGCCGTTTAGGGTGGCTGGTTCCCGTTCATTGAATTCACCGGTGCCACGATACTCAATCATACGTGAGTGAACTCCATAGTAGGGGAACAGCAAGGCCAAGGCCAGCATCACGGCGTAACCACTTGCGGCTGCCAGCGGAATGATGCGCTGCACCCCTTTGTTCCATTTTTTTAGCAAATAATTGATGCCATACAGCGCTGTCACGCCAAATAGTACCCATGCCTGATAGTAGAATTTGAAGATTGTGTTAAGTCGCTGGCCGAAATTGTCCCGTAAGTAGACAAATTCAGGACCAAGGGTGAGCAGAACGGCCGTTAACACCAGCAGCAGTACAAATGGCAAAACAGGGGTTGTTTCAGAAGAGTTAACCATCGGCTGCGCCGCTGCTTCTTTGCCTTGAAGCTGTTCATGAGCAATCATCACAAGCAGTGCGACCAGGAGAGTGAGGTACAATGTCATGGCACCAAAAGCGATACGGTGGCTGAAAAAGATGGGCGCGATGCGGAAAACGGCCGTTAAGCCCCACAGCGGCGAAACGGTGCCTTCGATCCGAGGAGCCAGGGTGACACCTAATTCATTGGCTAACCAGATGATGCGGTTAGCTCCCTCTGCGCTGGTGGCCAGTATCCAACTAAAGAAGAAGGTGGCAAAGAGGAGGATGATTAGGAGGGAAACGGCCGTTAACACCCCTTGTTGCCAATAACGGAATCGTTGACGGATGGCCAGCGCCAGCAGCAGAATGGTAATCACCCACAGGGACATCCCAAAGATGACGAAGTATTGCACCAATCGGGTGGGGCGCATCATCATGGGCAGCAGGTAGGGGGCACCTGCCTGTGATTTGAAACCGAGGAAGAAGGGCAAGTAGAGAATGAGAGACAGGATGAGGAGGATAACGGCCGTTACTAATCCTTGTCCCATCAGACCCCAATGCCAGCCCTCACGCCGCCACCGCGCCAACACAAACGCCCCCGCCACGATAAAAAGGTGGATCAGCACATCCCAGGTGTTAAGGAACGAAAGGCCGCCGAGGATGAGAGCCGTGAAGAGGTAGAATGGCCAGTTAACAACGAATAAGGAATGATGAATCATGAATTGTGAATGAAAGCGCCGCTGCTCTTCATCATCCGTTCTCAGGTGATAGGTCTCAGTTGACTGTGGGCTTTCTAGCCACCACACCATCGCCACAGCCAGGCTCAAAAAGGCAAAAGGCAGCGCCATGACGTGGGGATGCAAGTCGCCCAGGAGGAAGCTAAAGCCAGGGAATTCCACAATGGGTTCTAAGCCTTCCTCTGGTGTGTCTGCCAGCGAATATTCATGGATGGGGCGAGAGGAGCGCCACCACCACCAACTGCCACCTTCATAGCGAGTGGTGGCTTCAGGATTGGGGGGGGTATTGATGTCACGGATGTCGAGCCATTGCCAAAAGGCAGGTGAGCCGACATTGTGGGCGTGCAGCACTTCCATCGTTATTTGCTGATTGCCAGCGATGGAGAGGGCGACAGCGGCGATGATGCCCAAGGTGATCGCTGCAATTCGTTTGCCATTGATCACTGTCAAATTGTAGACGAGACCGAAGGCGCCGACTCCTGTTCCTGCCACCAACCAGGCGATGCCCAAATTAAAAGCGATGAACTCCGGGACAAAGGCCAGCCGGGCAATGACGGAGGTCATCAAATAGCCAAAGTAGTAGTAGCTGATGCCAAAGCCAGACAGCCAGGGATCTTCTGGGGGCATGGTGGCGCTGCGGCTCATGGAGTTGAGGAAGGCGAAGTCCATTGGCTTTTCCGTGGCGGCGATGGCTGGATTTTGGGCGCGAACCCACACCCACACGCCAAATATGACCAGGAAGATGAGCTCCGTGATCAAAATTTGCTGCCAATTTTCTTTGAGCCAACCGGTGATGCTGCTGTTTTCATCTTCTTGTTCACGCCAGATGGCATAAGCAGATATGCCCACGGTGAGTGCCAGGGCGAGCAAGATACCGCCCATGTCATTGCGCAAAATGCCAAGAGTGCCTAAGAGCCACAGGAAAAAGCTCACCAGTAAAACGCCCAGCATCTTGGTGAAGGCGTAACCCCGGTCTGGCAGGGGTTTTAGAAAATGATAGGTAACAGGGATAACGGCCGTTCCCAATATCATGAGAACAAACCACCAACGAAATGTCGCAAAAATGTCAGAAAAAGTCATGGTTTTAGTAATCGCCAGATTATCAGTTGTGTAATACCCGTTTTCTAGCTGCCCAACGTACGCTTGCCCAGAGCAAAGCAGCGAGGCAAATTAGTGAGTAAACACATGTTATGTGATGCTTTCCACGTAATTCTTATAGTGCTGCCCATTTTGGAGTTTAATGTCAGACAGCTTAGGTCTCCCCATTTTAGCGTTTCTTCTAGCTCTTTGACTGCCTCTATTGATGCCGCTGTCTCCAGGATTCGCTCCCTTAGACACAAACGGACAAATTGAACCCTTCTTACCATTTCGATGATGGCAACACCTCATAAATCACAACGCCATCATTCTGGTAAACCTCTTGCAGCATGCCCATTTCCACCATTTGGGCAAACTTTGCTATGCCATCAGTCGTGTAATAGGCAGCTTCTAGCTGCCCCAAATACACGTACTTCACATCATATTTGTTGAGCAACACCTGCGCTTCATAAACATCTGGTGTGTTGTAGAAATGATTGACTTCCTGAACGCGATCACGGACAAAATGTTCTGGTAAGATGGCTCGCTGCTGCCTTTGGTGCCAATCCCAACCAACAATGGCTGGTAAACCAGTGTACATCGCCACCCGATTGGTGATAGAACGATAAGGACTAAACTCGCCATTATTGTGGCTATGTCCTTCAACAATGACAGGCGAACCGTCGATATTGTGCTGCATCCATTGAATGGCCTCATAATCATATTTCAAAGGCACCATGACGGCATTGGTATCACTATACTCTACGTATTCCATGAAAGCCATACCGTCTAACGAGTTTGGCGCTTCCTTGTTCATGCGAATATTCCATTTGGCGCTGGTTGCCAGGAGTGGATAGAGCAGTGCGGCACAAACCAAGATTGCTGATGTAATTTGCCATACCGTTCGTGTCGTTTGTCTACGGCGAATGGCCTGCCAAACCCACATGGCGACTACGCCGCTGACGACGCTCAAAATCAGCCAGACTTGCATGTAGATTTTGAAAACGGTGTTCATGCGCCCAGAATCGCCTGCCAACACAAAGAATTCCACAAACAATGTTAATGCTAGCGAAGCTGAGATGAGTACCAGGGTGATACGCCTTTCTGGCACCAACTCAGGGCGAATTCCGAGCAGCCCAGCCCCTATAACCAATGTCAGCGCAACTGGGGCGATGTGGTAACCTTTGACCATGAGCAGGAATAGGAGCAGCACAAACAGGAAAACTGCCATCGTCACCAGAAGGACGATTCGCTTCCGGTGTCTTAATCCCTCAAGCCTCCACGTTTTTGTCCAGATGCGGAATTCCAATAGCAAGTAACTCATGATGAAAAAGAGGAACAGACCCCAAATAACCAGGTAGTTGTTTAAGTGGGTGTAAGAGCCTGGCCATGGTTTGATGCTGTTGTAAGCAGAGCCAAAATTGTCACGATAAGGTAGGAAAAGCAAAATGGACAACGCCGCCAATATCATCGTTTGCAGCATGACTTGGCCAATCATCGACCAGGAAAATTTCTCATCATGTTGGCGATATGCATACAGAAAGATAGCTAATGTGCCTAGCACAAGATAGGTGGGCCAGTCCCAGGTGTTTGTGGGCCACAAGGCACCAATGGCCAGGGCACCTGTGAGCCAGAGGAGGCTGGTTTCCCACCAGGCGGATTGACGATTTTCTCTTTGCCCCGCTGTGCCTCTGTGCTGGTTTATTGGCAGCAGAGCGAGACTAACTGCCCAACCGAGTGCCAGCATTTGCAAGGACATGCTGATCATGTGGGCGTGGAGGTCGCCGTAGAGGAAGGTGAAGAAGGGGAATTCTGTGATGGGGGCGGTTTCACCTGAGTTGTAGTTGATGGCGCGGGTGGCACTCCAGAACCAGTCGCCAGGGTAGATGGGGGCAGATTGTCCGGCAGCGAGATTAAGGGCTCCGTCTACGGTGCGCAGCATGGTGTCGATGCCGCTGATGCCTGTAACGATGACGCTGTTACCCGCTTTTTGCCACGCATCTAACATCACGCCTACTTCTGCCAGATTGCCCAAGATGACGGCCAGGATGGTGGCGATGAGGCCAGCAGCGAGCGCTTGACGGCTAAAGATTGAGGTGCCAGACGTGACGTGTGGTGATTGATTGGTGGATTGCCACGCTTTCTTCTCTAATCTTTGTTTTCTGTATGTGGCCAGGTTGTAAGCGATACTAAATGTGCCCAAGCCGGTGAAGCTGAACAGCATGGGGATGATGAGGTTGTAGGCCATGGTGGGCACGATGCCGAGCAGTTTGGTGAGGACGCCCACGAAAACGTAGCCGTAGTAATAGTAGTTGATGTACCCGCCAGCATACCAGGGATCGTAGGGGGGGAAGGTGGTGGATTTGAGGATGGCGTTGAAGTAGGAGAGGTTCATCGGTTTCTCGCCACCCCAGATAACGTCCCACACGTCTGGATTGCCTAAGCGGATGATGATGGCAATGATGAATAGACTGATGCCGAGCAGTTCGACGGTGAGGATATATTTTCGGTTATGGCGTACGAAGGTTGTGATGTCAGGCCCATGTCGCCATAGAGCTAACACGCTTAAGATGAGTATCACGCCTAAACCCAGCAGGAGTGTGCCGCGTGTGTTGGGGAAGATGCTGTAGCTGGCGGTGATCCAGACGAAGTAGGAGAGGCAAAGCTGCACGAAGATGCGGGAGAGGACATACCCTTTGTCAGGGAGACCCCGCAAGATGATGTAGGTAAGTGGGAAAGAGAGCCAGCCCAGGATAACGGCCGTTAGCCACCAAACGATAGCCGCCAATGTGGAATTATTCGAGAGGATGCCATCCACGTTGAAGATCTCGCTAAAGGTGCCGTTGGCTTGCTGCACAGCTCGCTGCTCTGCAGAGAGCATCATGGCGTTAGGCGATTGCGTGGCTTCGCCCGGATTCATGAAGACGATCTTGCTCCAATCGATGTTGCCCAGAACCTGGATCGTGTTTTCATGGCTGTACTCGTCTGTCTTGGCGAAGATCCAGACCGGCGGATGATCATAGACACTAAACGCTTCTTCGGCAGCCAGGTCTCCGGGCGGCGGCCAGCCAACGTCAGGTTGCTCACCCCATTTGGCTTTGCCGCCGATGTCGCTGATGTGCAGGGGGCCGATGTGATAATCGACTTGATTTTTGTAAACAAGTTCAAAGCCTAATTCGCCACTAAACAGCCCCCGGTAAAACTCGATCATCAAGGGGTAGGTTAGGGGAATACGAGGCAGAGACCAAAGCGCTCGTTGGCTGCTTAATATGATGTAATCCGTCTCATCCAACCAGTTGACCATATTTTGCTGCTTTTCTGGGGAATCGGGATGGGTGACGGGTAAGGGGTTGCCGTTTACGGCGTTGTAGTAGTTACTGTAACCGGAACGGTCGTTCACGGACACTGGCAGTGAATCATCCCAATGTTCATTCATCAAGTGGCTTGTACCGGCCTGAATGGCGGTGCTACCTGCGGTAATTTTGATGGTAATGAACTGCCATGACCCCTTGACGGCGGAGTGCTGGGGCAGGGGCAGCGTGAGGGGGGCTCTTGTGCTGTTGACCGTCACCGTATGATTTTCGGTTTTGTCACTCTGGCAGCCTGCGGCGAGCGTCACGACTTGCCCATCTGTGCCGTCCATTGTTTGTAGATAGTTCAGGCGAACGGCCGTTATGCGACCATCTTCTGGCATTTCAAACCCAATATCCAGTGGGAGGCCATGGATGAATTGGTAATCTCGCAACGGCAGGGCATACTCATGTTCGACGCCATCGGTTTCATAAATGAGGGTGGCACCACTGGGGATATGCTCGTAAATCCAGGAGGAGGCAGCCACACGAGTGACTGGATTCTTATAAGTATCGAGAAACGTCCAGGCCCAGGCAAAGGTGTAAAGCCCAACGGCCGTTATTAAGCCGCCAGCTAAAATACGCCGGAAGTATTGCTGTTTTGATTTGTCATTGGCCTGGGCGCGATCCCACATGGCAAACAGCGCCCAGGCGGCCAAGAGCAGCAGCGTGGGGTAGATGGGCAGGAAGTAGCGAATGGATTTTACCCAACGGACAGCGGTGAACAGGAAATAGACGCCACTCCAGGCCACAGGCAGGGCATGGCTGACCCAGTCTGGTTTTACTTTGATGAGGCGCCACAGTGCCCAGAAAAAGCCAAACCAGGCGGCTAAGCCAGCCAGTAATCCCATGCCGTACAACACCATGTTGGTTAGGGGGAATAGGATGGGTGTGCGGTCTACCCACTGCGTGGCAGGCGGGAAGTTGGCATCGGGTTGTTGCATCCGTTGGATTTCTTCCATGTTGCTGCGGAATTGGGGATTGAGACCGATGATACTGTGAACGGCCGTTTGCAAGACACCAGCCTCTGAGCCAGTGGCCGCCCATACTTTTTCACGGGCAATCTTGGCGTCGGCGAAGGCATAGGGCTGCGCTACCCGGAAGGTGATCATGGAGACTGTGGCGGCCAACATGAGCCCTAAGACCACCCGCTGCATATCAACGGCTGTTGGCGTGAGCTGCACCCACACTTTGAAGGCGAGCCAGTCACGCCATTGATGCCCTCTCTGGTGCAGCCAGAGGATAGCTGCCAACACAGACATGCCAGCTAACGGGGCTACGTTGATACGCGAGGCGACCGTGAGCCCCAAACCCAGGCCAAAGAACGCCCACCAGCGTAATTTCCAGCCAGCTTCTTTATCGCCCAGACTGGCGGCACGAACGGCCGTGTAAATGGTGAACGTGGTCAGGGCAGCCGCCCAATTGTCTGTGGTGAAGAAATGGCTTTGTTGAATAGGCATGACGGCCAGTGCCAGCAGCCCCGCGCACAGCAAGCCAACGCGCCAGTCGTACAATCGGCGTCCAATTAAAAATAGAAATAAGATGGAAACGAGATCGACCAGTCCAGAAAGAGCCCGCCCGACCAAGTAGATGCCGTAATAGTCGATTAAATGATAGGGACAGCGTGCGCCATTTGAGGCGCCATCGCCCGGGGAAAGTTGACAGAGTTGGGCTATTCCCTCAGCTGCTATGCGCGTGACTGTTATGGGGAAGTTGCCGTAGACATAGAATTCGTACCCCATATTGTATGGGTTCATGGTCGATTCAGATGTTTTGAAGTAGACGAAGGGGGTATAGCGAGACTCTTCGCCCAAGGCTGTCATTGTTTTGTGTCGGTTGTATTCGGTTTTTAGAGAAGAGGCAACCATGGTGAGAAAACGTTCGTCTGGATGCAGATGGAAGTTTTCATCCCAATCCAGGCCGGTAAAGCGGAAATAAGCACCACATGCCAGGATGAGGATTAGCAAAATGACGGTGAGTGACTCCCAGGTGAATTTTCTGGATGTAGGGGGTTCTTTTTCCTGCGGCGGTTCTGTGTCGGTCGGTTGCGCGGGAAGAGAAGAGGGGGGAGAAACGGCCGTTTCTAGTTCAGCGGGTTCGTTTTCAGTCATAGTCATAATTTTACATTTTCGTCCCGGTAAGCATACAAGAAACCCAAGTAATGGTGTACGGGATTGGGGGTGAGCTTAATTTGGAAATTATGCTCTTGTAGATGGGTAACCAATGCTTGGTGGGTAAATTCAGTAAAGTTATCGTGGTATTCCAGGCAAATATGATCAATTTTTGACAGCGTGTCTGCCCTTGCTTTCAGTAAAAGCTCAAATTCACAACCCTCGCAGTCGATTTTGAGGAAGTGGCAATGGTCAATGCCGTTGGCTTCAAATAAGGTCTCAAAAGAGATGCCCTCAACCTCGAGGAATGAAGAGGCGGTGCCTGAAACGGTGCTGGCCGTTGTGGTATGCTGCACAGCTGCTCCTATGGTCGCCAATGTTAACTTTTCTGCGTGGCTGCTAACTCCCATTTGAAAAGCATGTACATTGTTCGTTTGGTTCAACTGGAGATTCTCTTGCAGCAGGGTAAAGGATTCGGGAAAAGGTTCATAGGCAAAAACCTGGCAGTTTGGGAGTTCTGTCGCTGTTAAAATGGCAAACTCACCAATGCCAGAGCCAATATCGATAATTGTCCAGCCATCTTTAAGCGGAGTGCCATTCACCTCATAATCTCGATCCAAACATGTTTCTTTCACAATCCACACATCCATGATATTTCTAACATTGAGTTGGATACCGTTTTTTAGTTTTAGAATGAGGGATTTTTGACCCAAAAGCAGGGTGGGAATGGCATACCAGTTTTTAACTTGGCGAAAAATGGTGAGTATGGAAGATGAATAGTAACTAATTGGTGAACTCATACTTGCTGCTGTTTAATCTACTGACTGCTTTATCTACCTAAATGGTTTGTTGTCATCACTTATGTTGGTTTATGTGGCCGTGGTGCTGCTTGGAAAATCCTCTTCGTATCCGCTTTTTATACACACTAACTGTTCAAAAGCCTTAATAGCCACTTTGACTTTCCATAAGTAAATAAAAACCAGGGGGAATTTTAACGGAAATAGGGGCAATCAGCGAATTGGGATCGACCCCTGTTGTTTTCCACAGTAGGTGTTGAGAAAAGGGATGGGCACAACGATTAAGATGATGATAACGGCCGTTACCCAAGACCCCTCTGGCGGGCAGAATGAGTCATTACACAGGGAAAAATAGGGGCGATGAAGGGGAGAGCAGAGCTGAGCCGTAAAGCGGGATTGTTTAGGTCAGCGCGCCACCCGAAAGTTGGATGAGATCTCGCATGGCATCTGGATCGCAGATGGTGAATTTGCGTCCTTTGACGATGATCCATTGTTCCCGGCGGAAACGCCCCAATGCTTTGTTGATGCTCACTCTGGTTGCGCCTGTCATTTCTGCCAGATCAGTTTGGGTGAGAGATAGATCCACACGAATCCCCTGGTTTGTCTTGACACCATGTTGTTCTGCCAGATTGAGCAGCACTCGAGCCAGACGAGCAGGCAAATCCAGGAAGAACACATCGCTAATTTGGTTGTTGAGGTTGCGAATGCGTTGGGTGAGCGTTTGTAAGACGTGCAGTGAGAAATCTGGGTTATTGCGAATGAACCGAATGAAATCGTCCCGGTGCAAGGTTAATGCTTTGGTCGCTTCAATGGCTTCGGCGGTTGCAGAACGGGGTGCATCGTCTAGCAAAGCCAATTCACCAAAGAAATCATTTGTGCCTAAAATTGCCAGCAACGCTTCTTGTCCATCCGGTGTGGAGTAGGTGATTTTTATTTTGCCTGTGCGAATGATGTATAGCAGGCCGCCTGGATCCCCATGATGGAAGATAATTTGTCCAGAACCGAACTGACGGGGCACAAGACGTGCTGAAAGTTTGTTCAGTTCTTCTTCCCTTAGATCCGCAAAAAACGGAACCTGCTGTAAGGCTTCTGCATTATTGCGATTATGAATCATTATTCCCCTCTTCAAGGTTCTGACTTGGACTCCCGCAGTTCAAATCAGGATTTGTTGATCCACCATGTTATGTGCGCATCCATAAATAAGTGATGGATGCGCTTCAAGTGACCTTTTCCCAGGAAAAACGGCGACTAATTTTTAGACGGTCACTATGAAATAGGTTGTAGATTTGCATCGCCTAATTTTAACTCAAGATACACATGATCCAAAGTTGATTTTATTTGGCGCTTTAGCCAGTCAAGAGGCAAATCGTTTGTGGGGAAGGCGGAGAGGAATTCTGGAATGTAAACGGCCGTTTCCTCTTGTGGCTTGTTTTGATCAATGTGTTGTTGAATGACATGACGCATTTTGAGCAAATACTCACGAATAGGCTCGATGGCAGAGCCATCACAGATGGGGCCGCGCCCGGGCACGATAGCCATTAGTTTGGGCGCCATCGCTTCCAGAATGTCCAGGCTGGCTAACCATTGCCCTGAATTTCCTTCGGTGAGCAGGGGATGGGTATTCACCATCAAGGTATCCCCCACAAAAAGGATATTTGCTTCTGGTATATGGATCCAAATATTACTGGGTGTTGGTCCGGGAACGGCCGTTAGCTCAAGCTGCCTGCCCCCTTTGTAGAGCGTCAATTCACCATCAAAACTCATTGTTGGTCGTTCCACAGGGCTGTTGCTCAGCTCCCGCCCCCGATTCGGGTAACGTTGGCTTAAGCTTTCAAGCAGGGAGCCAGGGAAGCGCTTATCATAACTCACCAGGCGTTCAGATGTTAGTTGGTGGGTGAGGATTGCCGCATTGAGCCAACGGGTGTTTAACGTGCGATCACCATGAAAATCCGTCAGGATGATGGTGGAAACAGCGTAATGGTTGGTGCGGTGCAGCGTTAACGCCCAACTGCGAGCATCTCGAGGAAAGGAGGGGACATCTATGGCGATAATCCCTTTGCTCGTTGAAATTGCGCCAACATTGACGCCCACAAAATCAGTTTCTGCAAAAATTCCCGGTGCCAGTTCTTCCATGAAATTAATATCTATTTAGGCAGCGAATCAACCCAACAAGATTGTGCTGCATCTAAGGCGTCCGATACTTCTTGACTGGGATGTGTCGAACCGCCCCCTTGGGCAAAGTGGGCACTACCACCGCCCCCGCCATTTCCTAGTTTTGCCAGGGCTGTTTGCAAAAGTTGGTTCATATCCCCCGGCACATTGGGGGATCGGGAAAACAGCAATCGTGTTCGTTGCCCGCCCTGACCAAACATGACGATGATGTTTTCTTGTTTGGTGAGACGAGTGGCCAAAGCTTGTAAATCAGCGGCAGCATGGTCTGCAAAGGTATGCTTGATGAGGGTGTGTGCCCCTATTTGTGTGCCATTTGCTTTGAACTTTTCTATTTCAACAGCCAATAGGGCGTCTTTTTGTTTTTTGAGGGTGCGCTGTGCCTCTTTGTTTTCTTGCCGCAATTTGATGATGGCGGGCAAAATGTCAGCGGCGCCAGTCGTTAATGCTGCGGTCAAATCACGCACAATGGTATGCTTCTGCCTGTAATCTTGCAAGGCACGGTTCCCGCACTTAAATTCAATGCGGCTCTTTTCGCCTCGTTTTTCTTGCCTGACAATTTTGATCTGACCCACGCTGCCTGTTTGGTTGACATGGGTGCCACCACAGGCAGTGAGGT
>PDQY01000057.1 GCA_002746795.1 Chloroflexota bacterium
CGGTTTGAGTTCTGGCTCTGGTGGTTCTGGCTCACGTAACCAAAAGATAAGGCCAAGACTGATGAGCGCGAAAATGGCAACGGCCGTTTGTGTGTAGTAAGTATTTTGCCATTGCATTTGCACGAAAACAACAACAGCATCAATCAACGCATGCCACCCAATCGCTAGCCAAAGCCACCACAGTTTACCTCGAGTAAAAACCTGCATCACCATCAACGATAGCAAAAGATGCAAGCACATGGCAAACACCCGTTCCACCGATCCGAGCATCGCTTCATACCACGGTAAGGCCAGCATCGCTTGAATTTGCTCATCCAACAAACCTCGCTGCGCTTCAGGGATCATATCCAACCACATACCCTGGCTCATAGCAGCGAGAACAACACTGTTCAGCAAAAGGAGCCCACCCAAAATCATCGACTCCGCGCCCCCCCAGCCAGCACCACACATCAGTCCACGCCCCCACGTGCGTGCCGCTTTCATCCAACGATACATCAGATAACGGGTCACCTCTTCAAACACACCCGCCGACAAGCCATAAAACAAGGCTAAAACGAGTAAATTGAGCAGCATGGTGGTATCAGTGGGCAATATGTTCCTCATCAACCAGTTAAATGGAATGTGAAAAACCTGCGACAAAACAAACCCAACCATGCCAATGAAGAAAAGGCGCCAGCGTGGTTGACGTTGACGGTGTACAAACCAGCCCAACAAAATGGGTATGGTGAGCATAAGTAAACTGCTTAAGATAAAAGGCCAGAATTTTAGCATATGATTATAAAACGCCTTGACAAGTGCCCGGCACTTTACCCAATTACCACCTGAATCAAGTGCCAAGCACGACAACAGATTTTCTGCATACCTATTATTTTATATTTTATTGAAGTTTCAACCCACTTTATATTATAATCAGATTAGTTTCTAAAATCGGTCAGCCACAACCAATTGCTGTAAGCAAAACATGGGCACTTGTGGAGTTAACATTCATGAAGCAAAACGCCAATTCCTGGGTAGGCGAATACATCGGCCAATATCATATTCAATCCCTTATCAAAAAAGGAGGCATGTCAACCGTCTTCTACGCCGTGGATCAGGCGCTTGATCGGCCAGTTGCCCTAAAAATCCTCTTTCCTGAGCTAACTGAAGATCCCTTATTTGTCGAACGGTTCCGCAGAGAAGCACGTTCCGTAGCCAAACTGCAACACCCTAATATCGTGCAAATATACACCACAGGCGTCACTAACGAAGAGCAATATTACATCGCCATGGAATTCATTGGTGGCGGTTCATTAAGAGAGCAGCTACAACAGTTAAACAGCCAAAACCATGTCTTAAAAACTGAACATGCCATCAACATCATAAAACAAATCGCTGACGCCTTGGCAGCTGCCCACCAGGCTGGCATTATTCACCGTGATTTGAAGCCAAGCAACATCTTGCTGCGCAGAAATGGCACGCCAGTTCTCACAGACCTGGGCATTGCCAAAATTCAAAGTGAAACGTCACTAACTCGGGTCGATGAAATTGTGGGCACGCCATTCTACATGTCACCAGAACAGGTGAGCAGTAAACCAGTGGACGCACGCAGTGACATCTACTCTTTGGGCATGATCTTTTATGAAACACTCACAGGGAAACGTGTATTTACCGGTGATACACCCTGGTCTATTTTAAGCAAACATATCACAGAAACACCAGAACCAATTCAAAATTTGCGTCCTGATATTTCATCGCAAACTGCCAAAGTTGTCCACACTTGTCTGCAAAAAGAACCTGAATCGCGCTACCAGAATGCACCGGCGCTGATTGCTGCATTAGACAAGGCTCTGGCCAGTGAACAAACGGCTCATAGGACGTCACCCATTGTGATGGCCGGTTCAACACCCCTCCCGGAACCTGTACCGGAACCTGTACCGGAACCTGTACTAGAACCTGTAGCAGAACCTGTAGCACAAGCCGTACCTGAGACAAAGAAGGAAAAAGAGAAAAAGAAACGGCCGTTATGGTTGTTAATTCCCCTACTCCTTCTCCTATGTTTAGGGGCCGGTGTCGCTGCCTCCTTCCTCACCCCACTCAATGATCTCGTTTGGAAACTCCCCACGCCAGATGGCACCAGGCTCGCTGCCATCGTGCTCACAGACACAGCTGCCCTAATAACCACCGATACTGCCACAGAAACGTCAGCACCAACAGGCACCGACAAGCCAACAAAAACCAGCACGCCAGAACCCCCTGAACAAACCGCAACCAACACGCCCCCTCCCGAACCCACAGGAACGCCCAGACCCACCAAGACCAGCACAGCCACCAGCTCTCCCCCGCCAACCAATACACCTACCCCCAGATCAACAAACACTCCTACCCCCAGACCAACAAACACACCTACCCCCAGACCGACAAACACCTCAAGCAATCCAACAAGTGGCAGCAGCAGTGGTGCAGGTTTACCCATGAACTTTGAGCAATTTGGTGTCTGGGTGAGAGGCGATGAACCAAATGGCAGCTTCACCCAATCAACCACGCAAGCGCACAGCGGCAGTCACTCTGGAAAATTGAGCTACAGCTTTTCCTCAGGCGACAACGACTACGTCGTCTTCATGCAAACCAACTCAATCGAAGGAGAACCCACAGCTTTGCAGATCTGGGTCTACGGAGATGGTTCTGGTCATTACCTCAACGCCTGGATTCAAGATAGAGAAGGGCAAACCTGGCAGGTGCCATTGGGCAAAATCACGCACACCGGTTGGAAACAAATGACAGGTTACATTGACACAGAACAAGATTGGCCCTGGCAACATATCAGCGGCCCCAAGAACGACACCGTTGATTATCCGATTACTTTCCGCGCCTTTGTCTTAGATGATGCCAATAATGCCTATAAAGGGTCTGGAAGCATTTACCTCGATGATTTGACAACAGCTAACATCACCCAAGACGGCTCCTGAGCAAAGAGTGACGGTTCGAGCGACAGCCAGAGCTACATAGGCCAGTTCTGCAAACAACCTCAACAACACCTCTTGCTTTTGATCACTATCCTCTGGTGGCAAAACTAGGAAACGGCCGTTTCTAATGGTGGAGTGTAGAGTGCAGCAGGTGAGCGGGGAAAGCCGTAGAGCCTACTTCCAACAGAACGGCCGTTTTCTCCAACAACAGCCGCATAACAGGTGACATCTCGATTGGCACAGACCGAGTTTACTGCGCTGCCGCCCACAACAAACCGGCTGAGGACTGCGTTTATATCACATTGTGCGGTATTCTTAGAGTTACTTGATATTAAACACCTGGCGCATTTTAGTTTCAGGGCCAAGCATACCTGTATTTAAGCGTGGAAAAGGTATATCCTGGGGAACCTCACAATCCAGAAAAGTACACAGCGGCTCCCAACCATCCTTCACCTGGAAAACCAACAAACGATCTTCAGGTACAATCCGCTTCACAGCAGCATTATGCTCATTGAAAAACTGAACAAATGCATCTTGATCGTACGTCTCAAAACCAGGCATGAATTTGTCAAGCAATTCAAAAGTCAAGTCTAGAAAACGGCCTAATTTGGGAACGACATAGCCAAATGGACGCATACGGTTTGACACACGGATTAACCCCTTGAGACTCTTATGCCATTCCTTAGGATCACGCACAGTCAAGATAACCTTAGCCTCAGGAAACGCTTGTAGAAGTTCTTCAAAATAAAAACAAACTGGAGCATCAACCGCCGCCTCATAATCCTTAAAAAACGTTGGCCAATCTATCGCAGCCTTACCTGAAACCATATCCCTCCATGCTTGCAGATGGCCAGGCTCACGAGGAACAACTTGCATGTGATAACACGGGTAACCAAGGTGTTCAAGCGCAGCCTGCAACGACATTGTCCCCGTACGGGATATTCCTGCTCCAATTACCTTCATAATATACGTCCCCTTAATTACAGAACTTGAGCAACTAATAGTTTTTATCCACAAAAAACCAATTTATTGAACAAAATTATATATCGTTTTCGCCTAAAAACAATCAAAACAAAATATTGGGTAGTCAGAAATCTTGTTGATAAGCTGCGGGCAGCATAGTCAAATCAAGCCGCTCAGTCATTATTCCAGGGATAAAATCAGCGTCGAAAAACTATCACTTTAAAATAAAAAAGTCGCCCCGGGGAGGGACGACCTTTTTTTCTTGCCTACACGCCAGGAGGGTAACATGCAGACGATTCATTTTCGGACAATGTGAGTACGAGGAAGAGGGGAACATTGCCCTCGAAATGATCATTCGTTCCAGTTGCGTTTCTCGTGCCAGTTTTTGGGGGAGGAGTTCTCCCTCGTACTTTCCCTGATCAAATCTGGCAAAATAATATCTCACTTTTGTAAGAAAAGCATTAGCAAAACCTTCCCATGACCTTCGTACTCAGATTCTTCTCATTCTCACTAACCATTTACAAGTGAAATAGCAATCTAGAAACGTTTACACGCGCTGACCGTTTACAAAATTACTAATTTAAAAACAGTCAGCGCGGTCAGCGGCCAAGTTAGTTGGCTGTTTCAACATCTGCGGGCTCAAAATCATTCATCTCAAGGGTAGCCTTGAGTAAATCTTCATCACGTTCAAATTGAAAGCCCAGGTTCTGGCTAACATGCCGCATCCCTGAATTCTCTGGCAGCATATAAGCAATCACAGTCTTAACACCTTCTGCCTTTCCAATCTCCAACAAGCGACGCAGCAATTGTGTGCCCACACCCTGCCCTTGATAGGCATCACTGACTAGCAAAGCATATTCAGCTTCATCTGTGGCATACGAACGGGTGAGCCGTCCAGCAGCCACAATCTCTTCATTGCCCTCATCATCTTTACGGGACACGACCAGAGCGATGGTACGGTCATAATCAACAAAACAGATTCGCGTCAGACGTTGATGCTCTATCCGTTGATCCAAATTGTAAGACCGGAAATAGCGTAAATAAACACTCTTCTCAGAAATACCTTTATGGAATTTCACCATCAGCGGCTCATCTTCTGGCCTAATCGGACGGTATACCAGTTCTTCACCATTGTTGGCTGCACAAGTATGAATGTGTTGAGAGGGATAAGGACGAATCGCTAATTCCGGGAGTTCCGCTTCAGTCACATCACCATCATACAAAACCACACGGGCATCCAAAGCAATGAGATGCTCCGAAGAAGCAAACAACGGATTGATGTCAATTTCCTTAATCCAACGCTGCTCTGCAACCAACTGGCTGAAACGAACCATCAAATCCTCCAGAGCAGCCATGTCAACCGGATCACGGCCGCGAATCCCTTTAAGCGCTTCGTAAATTTTAGTGCGCTCCATCATCCGGCGAGCCAATGTGGT
>PDQY01000010.1 GCA_002746795.1 Chloroflexota bacterium
AAAACGATCAACTGATCAGTAAATACCACACAGATGTTGTTTGATTAATTTGGTAGACGGCCGTTTTCCAAAACGGCCGTCTTTTCTTTTATTGGGTGAGTGGTGCTAGTTCTTCTTCAATAATTTTGATAACCATATCATCCAAAGACGAAACGGTATAATCGCTGACATCGAATTCCGTTTCTGTGCCAGATGATCCAGGGCCTTCAGCGCCATATGTTAGAAAAATGAAACGGCCACCGGTCGTTTGTGCCAACTGTCGGAAAATATATTCGCCTTGCTTATCTAAGCCGCTGCTAGCAATAGGATAGATTTTGATGCCGCGAGTTGCTGCTTGCAATAGTTCATAGGCATAATGATTTTGCTGATTATAATCGAGGTGGGGCGGCGCATCGGCCACGAGAAAGATCAGGCTCACCGTTTCCTCTATGCGCCATTCAGGATTATGAACAGCTTGAGATAAGGCTTCATTGAGGTCTTCTGGGTAATCGCCACCCCCCGCAGCTTGCACAAGGTTCAAAATTTCAGCAAAATCTTCAACTTTTGGTGTGAAATCAGTGACTTGGGTGATGTATTCGTCATCCACATCGCGGTAAGTAACCATGCCAAAGCGCACGTTGGGTTGGGAGGGCAGGGCGTCAATGCGGGCAGAGATGGTGCGAATATTCTCTTTCAGTTGATTGATTTCGTCTGACATGCTGCCTGTGGCGTCAATGAGAAACAAAACGTCTAATTTTACTTCTGGTGGCGTTTGCTCAGCACCGGGATGGGTGACGAACCATTCACGTTGGGAGGTGCCAGTGGGAATGGTGAATGTTTCAGTTTGGTTAGCGACGGTGACTTCCACTACGAAATCGCCTGAGTACTCTGTGTAGGCGCGAGGGAAGAAGAAAGAACGGCCGTTGCTGTGAGTGCGTAAGGTCGTTACTGAATTACCATCTGCCTTGACGTTAATGAGCGCCCCCAACACTGGGTTGCCCTGGCTGTCTTGCACCCAAATTTGATGGCGTTCGCTCACATCCACCGGCAGGATCGAGGCACCTTGATAATTGTCTAAATATTGCATATAGGCATCCCATTCGGCGTTGTCATCCACTTCACCTGCTGTGAGATGGCTATTTTGATCCAATGTCAGGTCGGCACCCACACTTTCTTCGGCTGCCCCTCCCACTTCAGTGTTGTTCATGGTTTCTGTGGATGGGGCGTCCGCTTCTTCTGCACCGCCAGAGCGCACAGAAGCTGCATCATCACTTGTGGTGGCAGAGTCGGCAAAAGTTAATTCGGTCGCTGCTCTGGTGACTTTGACTTTTTCACCTGATTCTGGTGGAGGCGGCTCGTCTCCTACCCCTTCACTGCCTGTGGCCATGGGAGGATCTGCAATTGCTTCCTCAGCGGCTGGTTCTGTTGCACGACTACAAGCCACGATAACGGCCGTTATTCCCACTAGAATAACCAATAACAACATTCGTTTGTGTTTCATTTTCATCCTCCAAATTGAATAAGATAGTTGCTCATACATTGATCAAACGACAGATGGAAGAAAGAAGTTCCTGGCAAAAAAAAACCGCCCCCAGGGGGGGGCGGTGTGTCCACGTACCAGGAGGGCAGTACATATGGACCTTGCGGTCTACGCCCAGTCGAGGGAGGGGAGGCATATCCCTGGCTTTAATTAGGGTTGTTCCAGTCGCGTTTCTCTCGTGCCAGTTTGGGGGGGGGAGGAGTTCCTCTTAACCTAATTAAAGTTAAGGAAATGATACACCAAACTGTTTGGAATGTCCAGTAGAATGTGCCAATAGTTTGGGGATTCCCAAAACGGTTTTTTAGAGGAATTACATGGCGTTGGCCAGGGGGACAGCCTTGGTAAAATGGCTTGCTTCGTTACCCCAGTGCAACTCAGCTGCACCATCTCCGTAAAAGAAAGTAGTTGATACTAAAAATAGCTGAGAAAGCAAGCAAACTTTCTCTTTACTGACGGAGGTCAATACAATGGTAGAGAAAACGAATAAATTGAGACGGCAGAACGGGATTGTCGGTGGTGTCTGTGGTGGGTTAGCCGCCTTTTACGGTATCAGCAGCTTCTGGTTCCGTTTGCTCTTCTTAATTTTGCTCATCCCAGGCGGTCTGCCAGGACTTCTCCCCTATTTGCTCTTGTGGATCATCATTCCCAAGCGGTAAATGAACGCCACTTCCCGAAAGTTTGAGCTTCCGGGAAGTTATTTTTTTATGCAGTATGAGCCTTGTAATAGGCACTCAGCTTGGCGAAAAACTCAGCTTCTTCCTTATGAGCCGGATGCTCCATTAACTTTGCCACTTCTTCTTGGCTGCGGCGTGACGCCGGCCAATCCTCTACCAACGTCATGCGGAAGGCAAGCCGCGCTGCCAGCACGGCCGCTTCCCTCAAATTACGCAGCTCAGCTTTGTCTAACGTATCGTAGCGAGTATGGCCATAACCACGCCCATTGCGATTTTTACTGCCTACATTGCCAATGCCACCTGTGGCCACTCCTGCCTTCAAAAATGGATAATGGTCTGAGTGGGCATTGACAGATTGCTCAATGCCAAAAGGAGAAGCCATTTCTTCACCCCACTCGCGCATCATTTTTTCCACATCTGGCCATTTGTTCAAGATAACACCGGGAGCAGACCAGGCACCCGCCATGTCCAGGTTCAGGTAGAAGCGCACGTTATCCAGCTCATCTGCATGTTTGGCCACGTATTGTGTGGAGCCAATCAGGCCGATTTCTTCCACGCCCCACAGCAAAAAACGCACAGTAATGGGTAAATCATTAGCATATTGAGCGAGGACGCGAGCAGCTTCTAACAAGGCCACCGTGCCAGATGCCGGGTCGATAGCGCCTTGAGAAATATCATGCCCATCGTAATGACAGCCAAGCATCACAACCTGCTCTGGGTACTTGGTTCCGGGCAGTTCGGCAACCACGTTCCAAGAGGTCATCGGTTCGATTTTGTCGCTGCTGGTGAGGCGAATTTTGACAGTGCCATATCGTTTGACTAACCGCTGCAAGAACGCGCCATCTTCCATGGCCAAAGAGATGCCCGGGATGAGTGAAGCGCCATGGGCATGACCGATGCCACCCGTGGCCGGTCCATAGCCTGGATAATGGTTGACGAAGATAAAGCCAGTGGCGCCCGCTACAATAGAACGGCCGTTTTTCTCCATGCGGTGTACCCAACGAGTGCTGCCTTTCGGTTTGACCTCGCTGGTGGTGAGGACGATATTGCCTTTGATTTCGTCAGCTCGTTTGTCAAAATCTTCAGGCGCACCATCGCCCAAATCGACAAGCGTCCCAGCCAATTTGCAGGGGGGGGAGTGGGGCAGGGTGATGCAGGGAATTTCCATCTGCACCGGTTCTAAAACTTCTAGCTTGACCTCGCCGCGCCGCCAGCCAGTGTATTCGATGGGTTCTAGGTGGACATTGCTCAAGCCGTATGCTTCTAGCTTCGCTTTCATGAAATCGGCGGCCATTTTTTCACCAGGGGTGCCACCAAAGCGCGAGCCAAAATCGTCGCAAAGAATCGTCAGATTGTCCATGATTTCGGTGGTGGTGTACACATCACCGATGATTTGTCGGTCTAAGGTTAAGTGCGGATTTGTTGGATTCATCATAGGTTCCTTTTTTGTTTTGTGGAATGATACATGATTACCTGAAAACGTGAAAAAAGAGTGCTAAATCCTAAATGTATCTAGGATTTTGCCATATTTTATGTTATCTTGAGTTTCATGATTTCGCATTCGAGATTGTGTTTACGTATCTGTCAGGCCTTGTGCGACTGAACGCTTAGTGGCCAGCTAAACATTAGCCCCCGTTTTTCAGGGGAAAAGGTCACTTGAAGCAGATCCATCAATTTTGCAACTTGTTTATGGATGCGCACTTACGTGTTTACCTGAAAAGGAGTGTTAGATGAAAAAACGAGTTTCCCTTCTTTTGATTGTGGCTATTTTTTTGTTAGCCGCGTGTGGCGGTAGAGAGGAAGCCTTGCCCACGCCGATACCTGCAACAGCATTATCCACTTTAGCCCCCGCCCCCATGCCCACACCAATCCCGGAGATAAGTGTGGATAATGATGCGCAATTGCTGCAATCAACGCCCTGGCAGTGGTTATCCTACTTGGATCGGGCAGTCGGCGAATTTGCGATTCCAGATCCGCAAAATTATGTGGTCACTTTTCAGGCGGATGGCACGGTACAGGTCAAAGCAGATTGCAATAATGCTGCAGGCACTTATACCACTAATGGCAGCAGTATGACCATCACTTTAGACTCGGTGACCTTAGCTACTTGTTCAGAAAGCTCCCGCAGTGAACAATTCTTGACTTTGCTTAGTGGAGCCGCAGTTTATGGCGTCGTCGATACCCAATTGCGTATCGACCTGTTTGCCGAGGCTGGCAGTTTGGCCTTCATTCCTGAATGGGCAAATCCCCCTGCCAGCCCGACACCGGTATCACCTCCGCCAACGGCCGTTCCGCCAGAACCTACAGCATCACCTGTGGGCAGCTGCGCCGATAGCGGCCCACGCCAACATGCAAATGGCACCTATACCGCCCCGCATTACACAGTTGCTATTGGAGATACGATTTATTCTATCGGCCTTCGCTTTGGCCTATCAAATCAACAACTCTTTAAGGCGAATCCAGGTGCAGACAATGGTATTGTCACAGGCCAGACGTTGGTTATTCCCTGCGGGTCTCAAGAACATTCCCTGGTGGTCGCGCCATCTTATGAGCGTGTCACCTTCAACCCTGGCACGATTGCGGCCACGTTCAATAGTTCCATTGATAATAACCAGCCCAGAGGATTTGTCATCCGTGCTTTCGCTGGGCAGACGATGCAAATTAACATGGCCTCTGCGGCGGAATACCTGACCATTGATGTGCAATTCGATGATGGTGCAGGACAGCCCGGCACAAGTTTGCCTTTGAATGGCACAAACAGCACGGCCAATAATAACGCTTGGGTGACGTTACCGTATACGGGGGATTATTTCGTGACCATCGTCCCGATCACGGCCCCAGAAAGCCCCAATATGAGTTTTACCATCACCTTTACGGTTCAGTAAATGTCTCATTAGAGTGGATCAACGTCCACGGTTGGTCCACTCTTTGCCCCTGTGGTTTCAGGCACCATTGCCACCGGTTCCATGCGGCGAGGAGCCGCTTCACACCTGTGGTCAAGCTGTATCCGTGTAAACAGGGGATTAGGTCACATCAAATATTGGTGATCCTGGCAAGGAAAAGAGAAACTGGGTGCCCCCTTGAGGATTGTCTTCGACCCAAATACGGCCGTTATGAGCCTCAATGGCCATCTTGCAAAACGTAAGCCCTAAGCCAGTGCCGCGAATCGGTGCCCCTTCTTGATTGGTGCGTGTAAATCTGTCGAATACAAACTCCCGTGCTTCGGGTGGAATGCCTGGCCCGGTATCCTCGATGATGCAGATGATGCCCGGTTCGTAGTGTGGGGCTGCGGGGAGATCAGGACGGAAATGGCCGTTTACCGACCCTCCGGCTGGTGTGAACTTGAGCGCATTATCCAACAGGTTGATCAACACGCGGCGCAGTACTTCCCGGTCGCCCCAAATGGCAGGGAGGGCAGCTGGCGGGGGAGCAAAATGTAAGTGGATACCTCGTTCTTGAGCCAGGGGCTGTAGCTGCATGACCACCTGTTCTGCCAGAGGGGGCAAGTGCATCGCCTCCGCATCCACCACATCCTGACCTGCTTCCATGCGATTGATGTCCATCAGTGAATCTACCATGTCGAGCATGTCGGCTACGCCCATGTCGGCAGTTTGCAAGAGATCGGTTATGGTGTCTGAGGAATTGACATTGGCTGACACAAGTTGGCCTTTGAGCAGACTGATGGTGCTGGACAAGGTCGTCAGTGGATTGCGCAAGTCGTGGACGATCATGCGCGTCAGATCGGTACGGCGCTCGGCTAATTCCCGCTCTTCCGTAATGTCGCGGAAAAGCATGAGCCAGCCGATGGTTTGACCAGCAGCAGCAGTAACGGCCGTTTCCACACGCAGTATGAATCGATTTTGAGCTGTCTTGAACTCAACCTGTTGTTCAGATGGAAATTGGTTGTTTTGCAAAGCGATCAACAAGGATTGCAGCTCTGATTCTGAAAAGCCAAGCGGGGCGGCCATGGGCGGATGGAGTGGTTGCGTCAGCATGGCTGCGCTGTCCTGGTTGAGAAGTTGGGCGGCTGGCGGATTGATGAGAACGATGGCGCCCATGGTATCAATCATCAGCACGCCTTCCTGCATCGAATTTACCAACGCTTGCAGTTGTTTGATGCGCTGCGCCAACGCTTTATCGGTCAGGTTGTAGAGACGTAAGGTTTCGCTGTAAAGACGTGCATTTTCGATGGCCGCGCTGGCTTGACCGGCAATGGCAAACAACACCTGCCGATGCCAGTAGCTAAATGGCTGGTGGGGTGGGTGTCGCTGCAACACCATGACGCCAATCACCCGATCAACGGCCGTTAAGGGAATACCCAGCCACGCATTAGGATGGGGGTCTGGCGGGGTTAAATTGTGGCGAGAAGCATAATGGATATTGCGGTAGTCTGTGTCTAGCAAACGGCCGTTTTCAGCCACCCAGCAGGTAAAATCATCTGGCTTTTCTGGGGTGTTCCAGTTTCCTTCAATATCTATCAGAGAAATGGAGAATTGATCCACAGGCACCAGCTCCGATACCAATGCTTGCGTGCGTTCTAAGACAACCTCTAGTTCCAGGGTTTCGCGTAGCGATGTGCCAGTGCGATTGAGGGCGCTAAATTGTGCCAACTGTCGCTGCAAAATGAAACGACGCTGCCAGGAAAGCCATATCACCACAGCAAAGACGGTGACTCCCATCATGTAGATCACAAAGAATGGCAGCCCGTTCCGCATGTATGTCAGGCTTCCCAGGAGGGCGAAGGGCAGCACCAGCATGCCAACTGTGATGACAGAAATCGCATTCTCCCCTAAAAATGCTTTAAGCGCTTTGCGCATTAGCCGCCACATCAGCGCAGACAAAAGGAAATAGATAATTCCATAAAGCACAGCCAAGATGATTAAAAGCGACCAATCAAGATTGTCGATGCCATCATTGACTAGTGGGGCTTGCCCGCCCATTTCCAGGTAGATTTTTCCAGCGATGACCAGGGTGAGCAGGTAGATGATGTCTGCCATGAGCCGTTGTTTCCAGGACGGCCGTTTTACATCGACATACTCCCACAGTGGCTGCCACAATGGTCTGGCTAATTCTGCTAAAACAATAGAGGCACCGAGAAGGAAAACGGCCGTTTCCAACCCCACAATCAACAAACTACTAACCGACACTAACGGCACCAAGCCTACTGATCCTTGTTCTGGCGGCAAACTAAAATTGATTGTGATGATCGTGAGGGTGGTAAGCAAAATGAGTTGGGGCGCCTCCTCCGTGCGTGTCCCAGCCCACAACGCTGCCATCAGCACCATGAGCAGCACAAGCCACTCTAAACTTCGATGCAAAGTTGTATTCTGATACCAATGGCGTTTGTCAGCTTGTCCAGACATGCTCTGACACCTCAAATTAAATGATGGTATTTACAACGGGCATGATCTCTTCGATGATGTCGGTTTCAGTTTGGGGTTGGCGAATATTGTCAAACAAGTACCAGGTTTCTGTGTGAGTAACGGCCGTTCCTGGTGCCAATTTTGCTAAAGAGCCTAAAGTTTCGACTTCCAAAATTTCATCATTGGTAAAAAATTCCACATTTGAGCCAAAATCAGGATAATCACTTTGCTTTCCTGGTGCAAAGGTTTTGACAAACAAATGCCCCCGGCGAGCATATGCTGCCCACCCGTTGGGAACCCAGACCCCAATCTTTTGGGGGGCAGGCATGGCTGCATTTTGGTTGAGCATAATAAACTCATTTCCCCACACCCACCTGCGGTCAGTCATATCAGTGTATGCCCACAGTGCCATTGAGCCTGTCGGCAAAATGTTTTCTCGATGAGAGCCTTTTGGTGGCATTGGCGCGATCCCCACACCGCCAGCTGTCATCACGGATAACGCCCAGGGGGCTAACTCAAGCCACCACAAGTTTTGATTGATTAAACGATGAACAACCGTGACTTGCGCTCCATTTTCATCGAGGTATAAATCAATCTCTTTTTGAATACCCGTTGTCGATTCTACCGGTTGAATGGCTCGGATAAAACCGGGGTGTTCTTCTACTTGTATGGGATGATTATCAGGGTAGTATGTGCGTGCCTTGTTTTCTGGAGCATGCCATAAACGATGCCCGCCGTATAAAGTCCAGTCATCTCCCCCAGTTTGCCCAACTTCGGGTAACTCCCCAAACTCGTTTTCTGCGCCGACAAAACCAAAGCGAATAATTCTAGGTCCCACATCAGCAGTGATCACGAGATCAACTAAATCGTTGGAAAGTTTATAGCAATTTGACCACCCACCATAAGAAATTTGCCTAAAAGTTATCATTTGACACCCACGTGAAAGCTCTTCGTAACGGTTCAGATCTGACAGGTGTCATCCAGGAGGATGGCCTGTCACATCGCCTCTCCCAAACCCGCCAGGGCTTGAGGAAGTGAACGCTTGCGTTATTTATGCCCCAGATTATAACCTTGTCTCATTTATTGCAGAAATCGTCGCCGCGCAATATTTGGGGATAGGGCTGTGGGGTTTCAGCTCGTGGTTAGGCGGAATAGGAATAAAGTCCTATTTATTCACTTGACGGAGCCCGAAGTTAGAAAATTCCCAGAGTAATCTCGCCAGTTTTTTTTCAAGGTGTAACAAGCAAGAACACATATTTATTAAAATTTGTTGAGGTTCAGATGACAAATTCATTTTTTTATAGTAAGATCAAATCAAGCTTAATTAAGGAAGGGCTGTGGGAAAATTCCTCCCCCCCAAAAAACTGGCACGAGAGAAACGCGACTGGAACACTTATATTGAGCTTAGGGTAATGTTCCCCTCCTGCAGCCCTAGCATTACCCGTCGTCTATGGGCCTTCCTCCTGGACCATAGGCAAATGAATTTGAACCGCTCTCTTCCCCCCAAGAGGGCGGTTTTTTTTTATGGTTTGAGCCGTATCCCTCATAAAAAAAGCCCCACCAGAAGTTCCCGGTGAGGCTTTGTTTCTTGAGCCTATTCAGCAGCCCTAAATGTCAGCTGGCCATTTTCCCCATCCACGACCACGTGGTCGCCATCTCGGATCTCAGCCTGGATGAGCTTGAGCGCCAGCGGATCCACAACCTGCTTCTGGATGACGCGCTTCAGCGGCCGTGCCCCATAAGCGGGGTCGTAGCCTGCGTCGATGAGTATGTTTAGCGCTGCATCCGTTAGGGTGATGGTCACATTCCGCTTGCTCAAAAGCTGCCGTACGCTGCCCATCTGAATCTCGGCGATGTCGCGCAGATGCTCTTTCTCCAGCCGGTGGAAGATAATGGTCTCATCCACCCGGTTGAGGAACTCGGGGCGGAAATGTTGCCGCAGCGCGTTTATGACGCTTTCGCGCATGGCTGCTTCATCTGTCCATTCCATGATGTATTGGCTGCCGACGTTGCTGGTCATGATGATGACTGTGTTGCGAAAGTCTACTGTGCGCCCATGACCATCTGTTAAACGGCCGTCGTCCAGCACCTGCAAGAAGACGTTAAACACCTCGGGGTGTGCCTTCTCGATTTCGTCGAACAACACCACCGAGTAGGGACGGCGGCGCACAGCTTTGGTGAGTTGACCGCCTTCGTCGTAGCCTACGTAGCCAGGCGGCGCCCCGATAAGCCGCGCTACCGTGTGCCGTTCCTGGTATTCGCTCATGTCGATGCGCACCATGTTGCGCTCGTCGTCGAACAGGAACTCGGCTAACGCTCGCGCCAGTTCTGTTTTACCCACACCGGTTGGGCCGAGGAAGATGAAGGAGCCGATGGGACGGTTGGGGTCTTGCAAGCCAGAGCGGCTGCGACGCACCGCAGCGGCCACAGCCTCAATCGCTTCATCCTGGCCGACCACTCGAGTGTGCAGGCGTTTTTCCATGTGAACCAGCTTGTCCATCTCGCCTTCCAGCAATTTTGTGGCCGGAATGCCGGTCCATTTGCCCACGATGTAAGCAATGTCTTCAGCGTCTACTTCTTCTTTGAGCATGGCGCCGTTTTGCTGCAGTTCGTTCAATCTGGTTTCAGCCTCTGCTAGCGCTTGCTCCAGTTCATGTAAACGGCCGTATTGCAGTTCGGCTGCCCGTTGATAATCCATATCGCGCTGCGCTTGCTCTACCTCAACTCGCAGCTGGTCGATTTGCTCCTTGACCGTTTGCACCTGGACGATAGCATCTTTTTCTGCCTGCCAACGGGTAGCCAGCGCATTGCTCTGTTCTTTTAAGTTTGCTAACTCTTTTTCCAGCTTCTTGAGCCGTTCTTTGCTCGCCTTGTCCTTTTCCTTTTTCAAGGCTTCTCGCTCAATTTCCAGCTGCATAATGTCGCGGTCTACCTCGTCTAGCGCCTGCGGTTTGCTGTCGATGGCCATGCGCAGGCGGCTGGCGGCTTCGTCGATGAGGTCGATGGCTTTGTCGGGCAAAAAGCGGTCGCTGATGTAACGGTGGCTGAGCGTAGCTGCCGAAATCGTAGCACTGTCGGTGATACGCACGCCGTGATGCACTTCGTAACGCTCTTTTAGACCGCGCAAAATGGAGATAGTGTCTTCTACGGTCGGTTCGCCTACGTAAATAGGTTGGAAGCGGCGTTCCAGAGCTGCATCTTTTTCGATGTGTTTGCGGAACTCATCCAGGGTGGTGGCGCCGATGGCGTGCAGTTCGCCGCGAGCCAGCAGGGGTTTGAGCATATTGCTGGCATCCATGCTGCCTTCGGCGGCGCCTGCGCCTACCAGGGTGTGCATTTCATCGATGAACAGGATGATCTGTCCTTCGGCTGCCTGGATCTCTTTGAGAACGGCTTTGAGCCGCTCTTCAAATTCGCCGCGATATTTCGCGCCAGCGACTAAGGCGCCCAGGTCGAGAGCCACTAGACGTTTGTCTTTCAGCCCGGAGGGGACATCGCCGCGCACGATGCGCTGGGCTAATCCTTCGGCGATGGCGGTTTTACCGACGCCAGGTTCGCCGATGAGTACCGGGTTGTTTTTGGTGCGGCGGCTCAAAATCTGGATGACGCGCCGGATCTCTTCATCTCGGCCAATGACGGGGTCTAATTTGCCTTTTTGTGCTTCCTGGGTCAGGTCTCGGCCGTATTTGGCTAGCGCTTCGTATTGCGCTTCTGGGTTTTGGCTGGTGACGCGCTGAGAGCCGCGCACGCTGGCCAGCGCTTGCATGATGCTGTTGTAATCTACGCCGTGGCGTGCCAGTAGTTCACGGATGCCTTTGGGGGCTTTGGGCTGCGCCATGGCCATGAGCAAATGTTCGGTGGAGGTGTAGTCGTCTTTCATTTGCGCGGCGATGGTTTGGGCTTCGTTGAGTATGTTGGTCAGGTCACGGCTCATGCCCACTTGTACGGAACTGCCGGTGGCCCGGGACATGCTGCCTAGTTCGCGGTTGACGCTTTCTAACAGCATGGCCGGATCGCTGCCGATGCGATTGAGTACAGCGGGCACGACGCCCCCTTTTTGGGCGATCAATGTTTGTAGGATGTGTTCCGGTTCGATGGCCGGATGATTGTATGTTTGTGCCAGGTTTTGGGCTTCGTAGATGGCTTCCTGGGCTTTTTGGGTGAATTTGTTAATTTGCATCTACTTGTCTCCTTTATTTCCAGTATTAAGGCAGCAGTGGAGAGGCGTAGGGAAAGATTTTGTGCGTGACAACTTTTCTGTGCCTCTGCCTCTCTGCGTTCCTTAAAAGTGATGATGCAATTCTGTATTTTATGTTATCGTTACTTTTGGGTGCGTAAGTTGCGCAGCTGCTGCCAGAGTTTTTTCTCTTCTTTGCTCAAGTTTTTAGGCAGGGTAATGTTAATGGTAGCCAGTAAATCACCGCGTTGGCTGGGATTTTGCGCGTGGGGCATGCCCAGACCGCGTAGGCGAATTGTTTTGCCGCCTGCGGTGCCCGCGGGAATGGTCAGGTTGACGGTTTTGTCTAGGCTGCTGACTGGGGCTTTACCGCCGAGCAAAGCTGTGAATATGTCAACGGGTACGTTAACTTTTAAGTTGTCACCATCACGTTGATAGGTATGGTGTGGCAATACTTTGATTTTTAAGTAGAGATCCCCGTTTTGGCCGCTGCTGCCGGGTTCGCCCTGACTACTAAGCCGTACTTTGGAGCCGGTTTTGACGCCGCGTGGGATTTTAGCATTGAGGGAACGGCCGTTGCTGAATTGTAAGCTCCGTGTGGTGCCATGGAATGCCTCTTCGAGCGTAATTTCCACGTCATGCTCTAAGTCGCGGCCCCGTTGGGGGGCTGAGGGAAAGCCTTGGGCACGTCCGGCGTTGCTGAAGCCGTTAAAACCGCTGCTGCTTTGGTGCGCGCCACCCATCCCGCTGCCAAATAGAGACTCGAAGAAGGATGAGAAGCCGCTGCCGCCATTGTTCCGTGCGCCAAATAGCTGCGCAAACATCTCAGGGTCGATGGTTTGGGTGTAGGTGCCACCCTGAGAGCGTCCACCGGCTGCGCCAGCGTATTGGGACCAGAAGTCGTTCATGCTGCCGCCAGCCTGTTCGTACTGCTGCCACTGAGCGCCAAATTGGTCGTATTTTTGCCGTTTAGCAGGGTCAGACAACACTTCGTAGGCTTCGTTGATCTCTTTGAATTTTTCTTCTGCCGTTTTGTTGTCGGGATTGTGATCTGGATGGAAATCCCGAGCTAGTTTACGGTATGCTTTTTTGATTTCTTTATCATTGGCGTTTTTGTTGACGCCGAGTGTTTGGTAGTAGTCGTGATAATACATCTTTTTTCTCTCTTCGGAACGGAAATTAAATAATACGACGAAGTTGTTTCCTTACCGTTCCTTGAAACTGATGATGCAGTTTCGTGTTTTATTTCATCGCCAGTCCTTAACTGGGGACGAATGACGAATGATGAATGCTTCGCGCCATGCCTGGGATTGTGCTGTCGTTGATCCTTGGTTTTGGGTCATTTTACTGTGCCACCAATACTTTAGCCGGTCTGAGCAGGCTTCCCTGATAGGTGTAGCCATTTTCTTCGACGGCGATGATGGTGCCGGATTCGGCGGTGGGGTGTGGCACCAGGCCGATGGCTTCGTGTTGTTCTGGGGAAAACGGCCGTTCTGCCACATCCATTTTTTCCACACCATATTTTGCCAGAGCATCTATGAACGCTTTCTGAACCATCGCCAACCCGGAGGTGTCTGCTTCTGTGTGTTTGATGGCACGTTCCAGGTTGTCAGCCAGAGGCAGCATATCGCGCAGGAGTTTCTCCTGCTTTTGCTGCGCTTCTAAAGCGGAGCGCTGTTCTAGCCGTTTTCTACCATTTTCATAGTCGGCGTAGAGGCGCAGGTATTTTTGCTGCCACTCTTCTGCTTCGGTATGCGCTTGCTCAAGCTGCTGCCGCAGACGATTGATTTCGGTAATCGGGTCAATCGTCTGCTGGCGGCTTGGCTTTGGAATGGTAGTGATGTGCGAACGGCCGTTTTGCCGTTCATATGGATTGTAATCTCTGAACATTTTGAATTCCTAAAAATTAAAAGTTGAATACTCGACTTTTTCTTGACATAAAATAGCCTTGAAAACAGCAGGTGGCTTACATTTCTTCAAATTCGCCTTCGACGACACCTTCGGGATCGGTGTTTTCGCTGCTATTGGTGCCGTTTGTGTAGCTGGTTGCCCCTGGTTGACTTTCCTGGCTTTGGTAAAGCTGCTGGCTGATGGCGTAGCTGGCTTGCTGCAATTGCTCAGACAGTGTTTTGATTCGGTTCATGTCATCACCTTTGACAGCTTCGCGCAAATCGTTGATGATGCCCTCGATGTTGGCGCGTTCGCTGCCATCCAGTTTTGCGCCTAGCTCGTTCATGCTTTTCTCGACGGCGTAGGTCAGTTGGTCAGCCTGGTTGCGGGCTTCGACCAGTTCACGGAACTGCTGATCTTGCGCTTCATGTTGGCGGGCGGCGTTGACCATGTTGTCGATTTCGGCGTCGCTCAAGTTGGTGGACGCGGTGATCTGAATTTGTTGTTCTTTACCTGTAGCCTTGTCTTTTGCTGTCACGTGCAAGATCCCGTTGGCGTCGATGTCGAAGGTGACTTCGATTTGGGGAATGCCGCGTGGTGCTGGGGGCAAGCCGTCGAGGCGGAACATGCCGAGTGTTTTGTTGTCGCTGGCCATCGGTCGTTCACCTTGCAGCACATGGATGTCAACGGCCGTTTGATTGTCTTCGGCGGTGCTAAATGTTTCCATCTTCTTGGTCGGGATGGTGGTGTTGCGCGGGATGAGTGTGGTCATCACGCTACCCAGCGTTTCCAAACCAAGGCTCAACGGCGTGACATCGAGCAGGAGTACGTCTTTGACATCGCCACCCAGGACGCCACCTTGGATAGCTGCACCCAAGGAAACTACTTCATCAGGATTGACGGTTTTGTTCGGCGCCTTGTTGGTTAGCTTTTGCACCAGCTCTTGCACCATGGGCATGCGGGTGGAGCCGCCAACCAGCACTACTTCGTTGATTTCTGTGGCGCTCAAACCAGCGTCGTTCAAGGCTTTCTCGAAGGGCACGCGCAGGCGTTCGACCAGGTCGTCAGTCAACTGCTCGAATTTGGCGCGGGACAGGGTGAATTGCAAATGTTTTGGCCCTGTGGCGTCGGCGGTGATGAAGGGCAGATTGATTTCTGTTTCGCCCAAGGTGGATAGTTCAATTTTTGCTTTTTCTGCTGCTTCGCGCAGACGTTGCAATGCTTGACGGTCATGACCGAGGTCAATGCCCTGGTCCATTTTGAACTGCTCGATGAGCCAATCGACGATGCGTTCGTCCCAATCGTCGCCACCCAGGTGGGTGTCGCCATTGGTGGATTGCACCTCAATGACGCCATCGCCTACTTCCAGGACGGAGACGTCGAAGGTGCCCCCGCCCAAGTCAAAGACGAGGATGGTTTCATCTTCTTTTTTGTCTAACCCGTAGGCTAAGGCGGCGGCAGTGGGTTCGTTGATGATGCGCAGCACTTCGAGGCCTGCGATTTTGCCGGCGTCTTTGGTGGCTTGCCGTTGGCTGTCGTTGAAGTATGCCGGGACGGTGATGACGGCTTGGGTGACGGTTTCGCCCAGGTAAGCCTCGGCGTCGCGTTTCAGTTTTTGTAGGATGATTGCGGAGATTTCCTGTGGGGAATAGGTTTTGTTGACCACAGGTATGTTGACGCGGGCATCTTGTTGGGAACCGGCGACGATGTTGTAGGAAACCATTTTCTTGGTGCGTTCGGTTTCGGCATCGTTGATGCGCCGTCCCATCAGGCGTTTGACGGAGTAGATGGTATTTTCTGGATTGACGACAGCTTGTCGTTTCGCGGTTTGGCCAACGAGGCGTTCGCCCTTTTTATTGAAGGCGACTACTGAAGGAACGGTGTTGCCCCCTTCTGCTGAGGCGATTACCATTGGGTCGCTGCCTTCCATGATGGCGACGACAGAGTTTGTGGTGCCTAGGTCGATTCCGATTATTTTGCTCATATTTCTATATCTCCCGTTTCTAGATTTTTTCAGTATATGTTGGGGGTTCCAACGATTTTTGTATGTTTAATTTCGCCGTTTCTTGACGAGATAGAACATATTTTCAAATGTTTGTGTTAGAAAAATATCAGCGAAACGTTAGATCTGTGTAGGAGAATTTTCTAATCAAGGAGAATGGGGGAAATGCCCCGCCTGGATCGGCCAATAGCTGATGATCGGTGTGTGCGTAACGGCCGTTGGCTCAACGCCGCGTCTTTATTGGCCTGGAACACGCTTTTGTCTTTTGGGGGGGCTGCGTGATGTGCCAGGTTGGTGGGAATATGGGGCAGGTTACATATGAAACTTCAGCGGGTCATAAACTGCTGGGCATATGCTGGCACAGGAAGGTCGGCATAAATTTTGCTGATGGGCTGACCACGTTCTTCGGCAAATTTTTGCATAGAGAGCAAGAATTGAGCCAAAACGGGTTGACCTGTTAAGATTTGGTAACGGAAAACGGCCGTTATCAATCCACCTGCTTCTTGCAATCCTGAGCGGTCAAATTCTTGCATGACCAAATCGACATTGTAGGTGACATGACGAAACTCAATATTCCAACTGGTTTTGCCACGAGTGGCGATGGCGTATTTGGCTTCTGGGGTACCGTCTAGCGGCATGCCCACGGAACCTACGTTGATGATCCAGGAGTTTGACCATTTCCGGTAAAGCTGGCAGTGAATGTGGGCGCAGAAAAGGGTGAGGTTGTCATGTCCATCCATGTACAGAGCCATTTCCTCTTCGCTTGTATCTGCTTGGAAGCCTGAAAACTGGCTGTAGAATGAGGCGTGAACGCATGTGGCGGGTGCCCCATCTTCGCTGTTAAGTTCGTATTTGTAGGGCAGGTTAGCGATGTAGGTGAGGTGTTCTGGTTTAAGCTGTGCATGCGCCCAACGTGCTGAACCCCAGGAGGGGCAAGTGGACGAACCATTGGACAGTGATTTGTCTAACAAATAAAGTTCGTGATTTCCCTGGACGGTGGGGCAGTCTAAATTACGCACTATATCGATGCATTCTGCTGGAGATGGGCCACCATTGGCAATGTCACCCAGGCAAATGATGTTGTCTACGCCAACTTGTTGAATATCTTCTAGCACTGCTTCAAGCGCAGGCTTATTTCCATGTATATCTGAGATAAAGGCAATTCGCATGAGGGTATTATACTTGGTTTGTTGTTTTATATTCTGTTGTTTTCCTGACGATTGGGCTATGAGTGTGTGTTCTTCTTCTTTTTTTGGACGTGATACAATTTGCATATGTATGCTGTGCTTGTGATCAACATTGAAGCGCCGTTACAAGGTGCTTTTCATTATGAGATTCCCCGTGATCTGGAACCGATTTTGCACATTGGGCATTTGGTGGAGGTGGAGTTTGGTCGTCGTTTAGCGCAAGGGGTTGTCATCGCTTTTGATGCGCACGCGCCAGTGGCAGAAGTGAAGCCGATTATCGCTCTGATTGATGAGACTCCTGTGGTCAAGCCGTGGCAGGTGGCGTTGGCTCAGTGGATGAGCGAGATGTACCTGGCTCCGTTGAATGGCTGTTTACGCTTGATGCTGCCTCCTGGGTTGACGCGTTGGTCTGATGTGGTTGTGGATATCAATCCCCATTGGGATGGGAATGCCCGTTTAACGGCAACACAACAGCAACTGATTGACTTACTGCGAGACATGGGGGAACTACGCGGCCGCCAAATCAGGCGGTTAATGCCCAAGACGGATTGGAAAACGGCCGTTACTCAACTTTATAACCGGGATATTTTGAGGAAAGCCTCCGTGCTGGATCCCCCCCGGGTGCGTCCCAAGCAAGTGCGCACGGTGGCGCTCATGGCCAGTGCGGAGCGGCTGCGTGAGGTGCTGCCGCAACTAGGGCGTAAAAGTAAACAAGCGGATGTGCTTTTGTATCTGGCTGAATTGGATGATCCGCTGCCAGAAGAAACGGCCGTTATCCAGGCAACTGGTGCTGCTCAAAAACATATCAACGCGCTTCGAGAGGCAGAATTGATAACCGTCTCAGACATTGAGGCGGCTTTGTCTCAGAAAAGCAGGCTAATCAGTTTAGCCATACCGCATGCCGATGTTTTGCGGGCTGTTATGCAGCTTCGTGGTGCAGAATCTTATTATCATATTATAGAGAAGCTGCGTGCAGCGATGCAGCCTGTCGCGCTCGGTGACATTTATGCGCACACGGGAGCCAATATCAACCATCTGCGCAAATTGGTTAAGCTAGATCTCGTGCGCTTTGGTTCTGAGGAGGTGTGGCGGGATCCGTTGGCTGATCGAGATTTCACACCGGTGCAGGCACCTGAGTTAACGTCGGATCAGGTGCGAGCGTGGGGTCGGGTGAAGGTGGCCATGATAAAAGCAGGGGAGGCTGACTTTGGCGATATTCCCCCTGCCTTTTTGTTACATGGGGTGACGGGAAGTGGTAAAACAGAAATATACATGCGAGCTATTGATTATGCGTTGGCGCAAGGGCAGCGGGCGATTGTGTTGGTGCCTGAGATTGCTTTGACGCCGCAAACTGTGCGCCGTTTTGCGGCACGTTTCCCGGGGCGGGTAGCGGTGCTTCACAGCCGTTTAACTGAAGGGGAACGGTATGATACTTGGCGTCGTGCCCGTCAGGGGTTGTTTGACATTGTGGTGGGGCCTCGTAGTGCGTTGTTTACGCCGCTGCCTCATTTGGGCGTGATTGTTGTGGATGAAGAGCATGATGCCAGTTACAAGCAAACACCACCTGTGCCTCCGCCATATTACCATGCCCGAGAAACGGCCGTTCAGCTGGGGCAAATCCTCAACGCAACTGTGATTTTAGGCAGTGCCACGCCTGATCTGGTCACTTATCACAAAGCCCAATCTGGGGAGTACCAGTTAATTGAATTGCCAAAGCGGGTCATGGGGCACCGGGCACGGGTCGAGAGCCAGGCAGAACGGCTGGCGGTGACTTCCGTTTACCAACGAGATGGTTGTGATCCTGAAGATGCGCTCACGATTCCGCTGCCGCCTATTCAAGTGGTTGATTTGCGTCAAGAGCTAAGGGCAGGCAATCGCTCTATCTTTAGCAGAGCCTTGCACAAGGCGATTAGTGAAACATTGGCACGGGGGGAACAGGCTATTCTCTTTCTCAATCGACGTGGCACTTCGAGTTTTGTCATTTGCCGTGATTGTGGTTACGTGGCTCGCTGCCCTCGTTGCGACATGCCTCTAACCTATCATCGTCCTCATGCCAGCCTGGTTTGCCATCATTGTGGCCGCCGGGAAGCGCAAACGTCTGAATGTCCCGCTTGTGGCTCTAACCGAATCCGGTATTTTGGCTTAGGCACGGAGCAAGTTGAAGCACAAGTACAGCAGCGTTGGCCTCAAGCGCGGATCACCCGATGGGATCGTGACACAACGGCTGGGCGGTATGCACATGAACAACTTTTGGCCAGTTTTATCAACCAGGAAGCGGATATTCTGGTGGGTACGCAAATGATCGCCAAGGGATTAGATTTACCTTTGGTTACTTTAGTGGGGGTTATTTCAGCTGATGTTTCTTTGAGCTTACCAGATTACCGCACAGGAGAACGCGCTTATCAGGTGTTGTCTCAGGTGGCTGGGCGGGCTGGTCGCGGTTTGCTTGGTGGGCGGGTCATTATGCAGACGTATCAGCCGGAGCATTATGCGGTAGTTGCTGCCGCAGATCATGATTATGCTGGCTTCTACATCGATGAAATCCGGTTTCGCACGCAACATACTCTGCCACCTTTTAGGCGCATGGCTAAGCTGGTGTGGGTTGATCCGATCAATGAACGAGGCCAGCGAGAAGCGGATAGAATGGCAAAAGCGCTCCGATTGCATGCCCGGGATCTGGCATTGGCTGCTACTGAAATCTTGGGGCCGGTACCCCCATTTTTCAATCGTATAGACGGCCGTTATCGTTGGCAAATCATTGTCCGTTCGCCTAATCCGAACCGGCTCCTTGTAGATTTTCCTATCGCGGCGAAATGGATTGTCGATATAGACCCGGTGAGCACCTTATAGCAAGTTCATATGGTTATGTCTTTATTTTTTTGCTGTTGTGGGGGAGGTCTGATTTGTTTGTTAAAGGGTAATGGCGTATTGTTTGTTTATGACTGGGACATATCTGTGTCTTATTTATGGTTTGAGGCGAAGTTTTGCTAGAGGCTCAGGAATGGAAATCAAATAATATGATGAAGTCGTTTCTTGACCGTTCCTTGACATTGACGATGCAGTTTTGTGTCTTATTTCATCGTTAGTCTTTATGCTTGCTCTTGCCTTAAGGAGAGAATTATGATGAAGAAATTTTTATATTTGATCCTTGCTGCTGTGTTGTTATGCCTTATGGTGCCGGGTGTCTTGGCTCAGGAGGAACGCAGTGATACTGTGGTTACGGTGGCACATGATGAAGTGATTGATGATGACCTTTATGTCAGTGGTGAGTCTGTCATTGTTGATGGTGTGATTACTGGCGACCTGATCTCTGCTGCCACGCAAACCACGATCAACGGCACTGTTGAGGGTGATGTTTTGGCCATGGAGAGGTATCTTATTATCAATGGTGATGTGGGTGGCTCAGTCCGTACGACAGGCATGATGACCACAGTGAGTGCTAAAGCTCACATTGGCAAAGATCTGTTTTTTGTTGGTTATGGTTTAAATGTGGCGGAAGGCAGTTTGATTGAGGGCGATGTTCGGTTTTATGGGGGACAAGGTCTCTTACATGGGGATGTTGGCGGTGATGTGATCATGTCTGGGGCTGGCGTGGTAATCGATGGTGATGTGGGGGGCGATGTTAAGGCCAATGTAGGGGCGGAGGTAGGTTCTTCGGCATTTGACTATACTCAGTTTTTGCCTCCTGACATGTCAGATATCCCGATGGTGATTGGTGGCATTCAAATTGGAGATGAGGCTCGAATTAGCGGACAGGTTTCTGTGACTGCCCCTGAGAATGCAAATTTAGCACCTATTCGTGACAGATTTTCTGATGCAACTATAGTGGAAACGGCCGTTACGGAATCTCCAGCGCAAAATCCTTGGTTGAAGGCTTTAACCAGACTTATCTCGTTATTGCTTGTGGGTGCTTTGGTGGCTGGTGTCAAACCGGTTTTTGTTTCAGAGGTTACTGGGTTCTTAGAGGAGAAACCTATCCCTAGTTTTGGCTGGGGCATCTTGGTTTATTTTCTGTTTCCCCTCTTTTTGTTTCTGCTTTTGGGAGCTTTCCTCTTGCTCGGCAAATTTTTCGGTTTGCTGTCACTGGATTTATTGCAGAATGGCATCTTTTTAATCGGTATTTTGGTGCTGGTTGTCCTCTTGATTGGCATGATGTTGATCATGCTTTTCTTGACAAAGATTGTGGCTGGTTGTTTGATTGGGCGATTTATTTTCAGAAAGATAAAGCCGGAATTAAATGATAAGGCGATCTGGCCTGTTCTTTTAGGGCTGGTCATTGTGGGTCTTCTCATCTCAATACCCTTTATTGGCTGGCTGTTTAACATGCTGCTGATGTTGTCTGGGTTAGGGGCACTGATTGTGATGTGGCGTACCCTAAAATATCCAGCAAAACAAGAGGCGGCTTAGGGAAGCTATCATGCGCTTTGTTATTTGCATTCCTGGTAACGTTCCGTTAATATCCTGGCAAGCTTAAGAGTTATGAGGTTGAGAACAACATTTCCTCCCCCAAAACTGGCACGAAAGAAACGCGACTGGAACAATACGCTTTTAAGCTTAGGGTATGTATCCCTCGTTTTTAACCTCTACATGCCTGACATGAAAAACGGCCGTTCTCGCAAGAGAAACGGCCGTTTTTGTGTGCTAGATTTTTGTAGCAGAAAGAGGGATGCTATCAAGATAATATTGTTGATGAACACAAACGTTTTTGAAAACAAGGAAAAGATCCCATGACCAAATTTCACACAATTACCTGGCTTGATGATGGCGATATTTGCCAGATGTTAGATCAGCGCAAGCTGCCGCATGAGGTTGTTTATAACGATTATACGAGTTACCAAGAGGTGGCAGATGCTATCCGTGTGATGGTGATTCGTGGTGCGCCGGCCATTGGTGCGGCGGCGGGTTATGGTATGGCATTGGTCTGTGTCCATACAGCGCAGACGGATGTGGCTGGTTTGCGGGCAGAGTTAAAGACAGCGGCTGAGGTGCTGCGCCAGGCCCGACCAACGGCCGTTAATCTCTTCTGGGGTATTGACCGGATGCTGACCGTTCTCAGTGATCCCGCTTTGGACAGCATAGAAAAGATGCAGGAAACGGCCGTTGCTGAAGCTAAAGCTATTGCCGCCGAAGATGTCGAAATCAACAAGCAGATGGGGGTGAACGCCCTGGAGTTGGTGCCGCAAGAGGCGACCTGCATCCACCATTGCAACACGGGCAGTTTGGCCACGGTAGACTACGGCACAGCGTTGGGCGTCATACGCACCGCCCATGAGCATGGCCGCAACATCAACGTCATCGTCGATGAGACCCGGCCTCGCTTGCAGGGAGGCCGCCTCACTGCCTGGGAATTGCAGCAGCAAGGCATTCCTTTCAAAGTGATAGCAGATGGGGCTTCTGGCCATTTTTTGCGTAAAGGGGATGTTGATTTTTGCGTGGTGGGCACCGATCGCGTGGCGGCCAATGGGGATGTAGCCAACAAAATTGGCACCTATAATCTGGCCGTGGTGGCGCATGAAAACGGTGTGCCTTTTTACGTCGCTTGCCCCACGTCAACCATTGACATGAAGACGCCTACTGGCGACGAAATCGAGATTGAAGAACGCCCTGCTGCAGAAGTGACCCATGTTGGCACCTGGCAAATAACCCCGGATGGCATCGATGTCGGTAATCCAGCCTTTGACGTGACGCCCCACAAATACGTCACCGCTATTATCACGGAAAAAGGGGTTGTCTATCCGCCGTACCAGGAAAATATCGCCAAAATGATGGCCAGATAAATGATGCTTGAGGCGCATGATCATGACGTGCAGCTTTTTGCTGTCACTGATTCAGAGCCGCAGCGGTTGGCCGTGCCAGCTGCTGCGCGGCGCTTTGATGATTTGTATGATGGCCTGGCATTGGGCGTCTATTCAGCGTTACGTACATTTGCACATGAAAAATTTCTTTACTTGCAAGAACATATCGACCGTACTAAGCGCTCAATGCATTTGTTGGGGTGGGATTATCAGTTAGATGAACGACAGCTACGCCAAACGCTTCATCAGGTTTGCACAGCATACCCTGGCGCCGACATGCGGGTTCGTTTTGATGTGTTAGCGGCGCCAGCACATCATTTAGGCAGTGACAGCCGCGTGCTGGTGGCACTGATGCCTTTCTCCCCACCACCACCTGCGCTTTACGAGAATGGGGTTGCTGTTGATTATGCCCCAGATTTGGTGAGGAAACGGCCGTTAGCGAAAACGGCTGGGTTTGTCCAACAGCGGCAGCGGTATTCCATTGGGCAGTCTGATGTGTATGAATATGTGATGCTGGACGAGAACGGCCGTTTACTGGAAGGAACTGTGACAAATTTCTATGGCGTGCGCCAGGGCGTGGTCTACACGGCAGGAGCGGGCGTTTTAGAAGGTATTACACGTCAAATTGTGCTAAACTTACTGGCGAAGATAGATATCCCTGTTTGTTTGCAGGCAATTAAAAAAGATGAAATTAGCACTTTGGATGAAGCCTTTTTAACTGGTTCATCCCGCGCTGTTTTGCCGGTGGTTAAAATAGCGGGTGTGCCAATCGGAGATGGTTCGCCTGGCGGTATAGGCAGACGCTTGTTGATGGCTTATAATGAGTTCGTGGCACGGTCAATCAAAACGGCCGTTCACGATTAGATTAGCAAATGAACTGAAAATTAGACGAATTGACTAACTACATGATTCAATTTCCAGAACCTGATTTAGAAAAATTTGCTTTGCTGCTCCATGAAATAGGGGCCGTTCGTTTGGGGCAATTTCGTCTACACAGCGGACGTGTGTCTCCTATCTACCTGGATTTGCGGATGTTAGTGTCTCATCCTGAGGTTTTGCGCCTGGCAACGGCCGTTTACATGACGATCCTGGCTGATTTAACGTATGATCGGTTGGCAGCGGCTCCCATGGCCGGGCTGCCTTTAGGCACTGCGTTGTGTCTGGCATTGGACAAACCATTGATCTATCCTCGTAAAACAGCCAAAAGCTATGGCACGGGTAAAGGAATTGAGGGAGCCTATCAGATAGGGGAAACGGCCGTTATCATTGACGATCTCATCACCTCCGGCGACAGCGTGCTGCAAGCGAGTGCTGCACTCAAAGCAGGGGGACTGCAAGTCAACGATGCCGTGGTACTCATTGATCGGCAGCAAGGTGGTATGGATGCCTTGCGCAATGCTGGTTACCAACCCCACGCCGCCATGACCATTCGGCAAATCCTCTCAATTTTAGAAAACCATCAGAGAATTACAGCTCGTGATACCGCGAGAGTTTTGCAATCACTATAACCAAACCCATTAGTTGAGGGAGCCTTCAAACAAAGAATGGATAAGAAAAAACGGGATTATTGAAAAAACACCCCCATATTCTTTGTCTGGCCGAATCTCACTTTGCCACAGGAGATTAAAATGATTGATTTAAAACGTGATAAAACAGCCAATCTGCTGCATTACGATCAAAATCCGTTGAGCGTTATGTTTGTTCCCAAAGGTGTTGCTGTCGTGGGTGCTACCGAAAAAGAAGGCAGCGTCGGACGTACCATCGTATGGAATTTGATGAGCAGTTCTTTTGGCGGTGCTATTTTCCCCGTTAACCCCAAACGTAAAAACGTTCTGGGTATCAAAGCATACCCCAACGTTAGTCAAATCCCAGACGAAGTCGATTTGGCCGTTATTGTGACACCGGCACCTACCGTGCCCTCGATTATTAAGGATTGTGTTGAAAAAGGGGTCAAAGGCGCCATCGTCATTTCTGCTGGTTTCAAAGAAATTGGATCCGAAGGAGTGGAGCTTGAACGGCAGATCATGGCAATCGCGCAAAAAGGGAATATGCGCATCATTGGTCCCAACTGCTTAGGTGTGATGAGCCCCGTTACAGGTCTCAACGCCACCTTTGCCAGTTCCATGGCCAACCCGGGAAGCGTGGGCTTCATCAGCCAATCTGGTGCCCTCTGCACGGCCGTTCTCGATTGGTCTTTCCGGGAAAATGTTGGCTTTAGCTCATTCGTTTCCATCGGCTCCATGCTCGATGTTGGCTGGGGCGATCTTATCTATTATTTAGGCGATGACCCACGCACCAAGAGTATCGTCATCTACATGGAAACCATTGGCGATGCCCGCGCCTTCCTCTCTGCTGCCCGCGAAGTAGCGCTCACCAAACCCATCATCGTCATCAAACCGGGGCGCACCGCAGAAGCTGCGCAGGCGGCTGCTTCGCACACCGGCTCACTCACCGGTTCCGATGAAGTATTGGCTGCTGCTTTCCGCCGTTGTGGCGTTTTGCGTGTAAACTCTATCGATGATCTCTTTAACATGGCAGAAGTGTTGGGCAAGCAACCTCGCGCTCAAGGGCCTCGCTTGACAATGGTGACAAATGCTGGGGGTCCCGGTGTGTTGGCCACTGATGCCCTGATTAGCGATGGGGGTCAATTAGCCCCAATTTCAGATGAGACCATGGCACAGCTTGACGAAATTTTGCCCGGTGCCTGGAGCCATAACAATCCCATCGACATTCTGGGGGATGCTGACCCAGAGCGGTATGCAGATGCCATCGAAATCGTTGCCAGCGATCCCCAAAGCGACGGCCTCCTGGTTATCCTCACGCCCCAAGCCATGACAGATGCCACCCAAACAGCCGAGTTTATTAAAGATAAATTCTCACGTCCTGCCAGCTACCCCTTTGGTAAACCAATTTTGGCAAGCTGGATGGGGGGAGCCGATGTCTCCGCTGGTGAAACCATTCTCAATCGTGCTAACATCCCCACCTTTGATTATCCGGATGCAGCAGCGCGTGTCTTCAATTATATGTGGCGTTACAATCGTCGTCTCAAAAGTTTGTATGAAACACCCTCTCTGCCTTCTGGTATCGATGCTGAAGCATACAAACGCTTTGCTGCCAGCGAAGTTCTTGACGAGATTCGCAGTCATAAACGCACCATTCTCACTGAGTATGAATCAAAGCAAATTTTGGAAGCATATGGCATTCCGACTGTGCCCACCCGTCTGGCAAAGTCCGCAGACGAGGCCATCAAAGTTGCCGCAGAGATTGGCTACCCGGTCGTAGTTAAACTCAACTCTGAGACTATCACCCATAAAACTGATGTGGGCGGCGTCCGCCTCGACTTGGTGAATGCGGACGAAGTACGCAATGCTTACCAGACTATGGAACGTTCCGTCTCTGAAAAATTCAATGCTGAAGATTTCCTGGGCGTTACGGTTCAACCTATGTTGAAGCTAAATGATGGCTATGAATTGATTATCGGCAGCAGCCCGGATCCGCAATTTGGCCCTGTGCTGCTCTTTGGTACTGGTGGCACCTTGGTTGAGGTCTTCAAGGATCGTGCCTTGG
>PDQY01000011.1 GCA_002746795.1 Chloroflexota bacterium
CACAGTAATGCCATATTCGTTGGTGGCATTGAAACTAGCGCAGATACGCTCCATTTCTTCTTGACGGCTGCCGCTGTCGTAGCGTGTCCAGAAGACAATTTCTGTACCATCAAGATCGATTTCATCGATGTTGCCGTAGATATCCATGTCGTAGCCCATGTCTTGTTCTCCCATGGACGCTTCTTCTTCAGTTGGTTCCTCGGCAGCTTCTTCAGTCGATCCTTCTACTTCTTCAGCTGGTTCTTGGGATTCTCCCATGGCTTCTTCAGCTCCAGCGACCACGTCTCCAGCAGCTTCTTCAACCTGTCCGGCAGCTTCTTCAACCTGTTGTTGCAAGTCTTCGGTGCTACCACAAGCAACAACGACCATAGCCAGGGCTGCTAGTAATAACATAACGATAAAAAGTTTTTGTTTTGACATGTGTTATTCTCCTCCGAATAAACGGTGTTTTAGTAATTTGCAGTACTTTAGTTTTGTTTTCGTACCGTCTGTTAAGCAAAAATCAAAACTGAGAAGTGTTGTTTTGACTGCACCACCTCCTTATTGAAAATTTAGTTTTGATCAGTGGTATTTCCGAAACTGTAGACTAACCTTTCAGCCCACTTTGTGACAAACCTTCAATGAAGGTGCGTTGTGTAAAGGCGTAAATGATCAAAATGGGCAAAATTGCAATCATAGAACCAGCCATTTGCAGCTGTGGCAAACGACTTTCTTCATTGAAGAAGGTTTGTAAACCAACTGCAATGGGGCGCCAGTCGGTATTGGTGGTGACCAATAGGGGCCAGGCTAATTCATTCCAGGCACCAATAAAGGCAAACAGCAGAATGACAAATAGGGCTGATTGGGATAGTGGGAGCATAATTTGGAACAAATAACGGAGGTGCCCTGCACCATCAATTTGGGCAGCATCCCATAATTCACCAGGAATGGTCTGGAAGTGTTGACGAAGTAAAAAGATGGAGATAGCAGGGGCGATGAATGGAATTGTCAACGCAGGCCAGTTATTGATCCAACAGTTCTTACTACTACACAAACTGAAGCCAAGCGTTTCAGCAAACCAGCCCTGACTACCAAATATCTCTCCGATTTTTGTCACCAAAATCACATTAGGCAAATTCATAACGATGCCTGGAATCATGAGTGTGGCTAGAAGGATAGCAAACATCAGCTCTTTGCCTGCAAACTCCATACGGGCAAAAGCATAAGCGGCTAACGTGGCACAAATCATGGTACCGGCTACGGTGATCAGGGTGATGCGAATGGAGTTCCACATGTAGATGCCGAACTTGCCTTGCTGCCAGGCGGCACAGTAGTTGGTGAGGAAGGGGATGCGGAAATGCTCGACACGATCTTCTACGACCGGTTTACTGTAATTGCTGTATTGTTGAGCTTCTAGAGCCTGATCGGGAATATCAACGATGAAGCGATTTTTGGTGATGGTTTCGTTGTCATCGTTAAGATAGGTATCCCGAGTATACAAAATGCAAGGAGTGATGTCATTTGTGGTGTCGACTTGATAACCTACACCAGGAATCAGGCTGCGTTTAGATGTTGCTTCTCCAGTTGTCATGAGGGAGGTACCAAGCATAAATAGGAAAGGGAAGACTGAAATCAGGGCATAACCAATTAAGACAACATACAGAATGAGATGTGCCCAATTGATACGACGCCACCAGGGTGGCTTACTATAAGTTGTTGAATTAGCCATAGTGAACGCTCCTTTCCGCAATGCGATTTTGGATAAGATATAACGTGAGAATGACAACAAATAAGGTAATGGCCATTGAGGTTGCATAACCAAAACGGGAGGCTCTTTGGAAAGTGACAAAGAAGTGAACGCTGGCAGCGTCTACTGTACCTTGTGCAGCAGATTGTCGTAAGACGAAAATGTGGTTGAAGGCTTTGAATGTACCAATGACAGAAATGACAGAAAGGAAATATGTAGTGGGTGAGAGCAGGGGGAAAGTTACGTGGCGAAATATTGACCAGCGCCCTGCGCCGTCGATGCGGGCAGCTTCGTAAAGGGTGTTGGGAATAGCGCCCAAGCCTGCCAGGAAAATAACGGTATCATAGCCGACGTAAACCCAAATGTTGTACAGAATGACGACAAGAAGTGCCAGGCTGGGGCCAAACTGCCAGTTGGCGGCAGCTTCTATGCCAAATGCTTGTCCGAGAACAGAAAGAGCGGCATTGGGCTCATGGAGCCAGCGTTGTGGTTCCCCGCCTAACAGCACCATCAATTGGTTGGCCAGGCTGGTGCCTCGCAGACTAAACATGGCTTGGAAAATACCGGCGGTGGCTACGGCCGGGGCGATGTATGGGATGAAAAAGACGATGCGGAAAAAAGCCCGTCCGCGAATGGGTTGATAAAGTAAGTAGGCGATGACCATGGAAACGCCCAACTGCACTGGAACTGTGGCGATTGAGTACCACATGGTGACGCTAAGAGATTGGTAAAAATCTGGGTCGGAATCCATACTGATGACGGGCCAGATATTTGCCAGCCAGACTGCCCCGCCAATCATGATGGCTGAAGCAATCAGGGAGAGGATGAGTTTGAAGTTTGATTGTTGTTGGGAACCCCAGCGCCAAATAAAAAAGCCTACGACCAAAATGGCGAGGGCGCCTAAGAGGTATGAGAGGCGAATAACCGCAATACCAAAACGATCTGAGGTGAGCAAAGTGAGGTAGGTGAATCGTCCAAGGACGTAGGCTGCACCCAACGTGAGCAAAACAGTGACCGCGGGTACAGTGAAGTCTGGGACTGTTTTGTGGCTTCGAGGTGCCATGCGGCGGATGAAGTTTTGTGTGCCAACGCTAATCAAAAGGCCAACGATGATTGAGGCGACACCCAGCCCCACATTGCCCAGCCGGGCAGCTTCCCCTGCCTCGATTGCTTCTTCCCAGGCAAAAAAGGTGATGGCGGCCAGGAGAATCTGGACGAGACCAAATGTGATGGGAATGCCTGGGATTAAGGATAGAAGGGGTGTGTAATAGGGGAGTTCGTTTTCTTTGGCACGTTTTGAGGCTTGATAAGCGGCTCGAATGCCGACAAAAACGAGTGCTAACACGATGACCCCAAAGAATATGTATGCGGGATCTCCCATGGCGTTGATATAGTTATCTAAACCACGCCACTGATTTTGCTTGATGCGCCACTTGTAGAGGCTAACATAACCAGCAAAAAGAATTGGGAATATCCCAAAGGTAAATACGATGAACAATGCGGGTGAGAGGAAAAGATAAGCTGTTAAGTTTTCCCGAATAGCTCTACCACGGCGAGTCTTGAAAAAGCCTAGCTTGGTTTGAGCAGTTGGTGGTTCTTGTGATGCGGTGGTTTGTGTTGTCATAAGCTTCCCTCGCTTCCATCTGATTTTATGAACACAATTGGAAAAGCATTATAACATGCTGGTTTTCCTGGGCAAAATGAAAAATGCTTTATTGTAGGTCTAATTTTTAGACGGTTACTTTACCTTGTTTTAGGATACTTCTTTGCTTTCACATATAATACGGCTCACAAAATTTTTGAGACGGAGCGCCTGAAGGAAAAATTATGTCTAAATTCAAAATGCTTTTTCTTATGCTCTTGATTGTTTTGGTGTTGATTGTAGGATGCAAGCGAGAAGAGGCATGGCCTGAAACGGTGATGCCTGTACTTGAGGTTGAGTCTACTGAAGAGGTGGTGGCTGAGGCAACGGCCGTTTCTCTTTCCCCTACTCCTGCTCCTGCATCTGATACGGACGCAGGTCTTGTCATCAGTGAAGTGCTGCTGGGATTGCCGGGCAGCAATCAAGAAGAATTCATTGAACTGTATAACGCAGGTCATGACCCGGTTGACTTGGCCGGTTACACTCTCGTTTACCGTCTCAAAGATGATAAAGACGAAAATGTGGTCTTTGCCTGGACAGAACATGCTGAGATTCCAGGTTTGGGCCACTGGCTGCTGGTGCGAGAAGGCTGCGACTTTGGCTTGACGGCAGACGGCCGTTTTGACCAGACGCTGTCAGAGAAAAAAGGGGGTCTCATTTTGCGGGATGCTGATGGCGGGGATGTAGACCTCTTGGGCTGGGGTGAAGAATCACCGACGGGCTACTTTGTCGGTTCGCCAGCAGCAGCATTGAGTGATGGCTCTAGTTTGGAGCGGCTGCCAGGTGGGGCAGCGGGGAATGCCACCGTTAGCGGTGACAATGCTGCCGATTTTGTGGCGGCTGTGCCCAACCCGCAAAACAGTGGCAGCGACCAGACCCCGTTGCCAGATGAACGCCTGGCGATCCATCTGACCATGCCGGAGACAGTGCCGCCCTTGACAGAATTTGATATGACTGTGATGGTAGAGAATCTGACGGGGCAAGATGTGGCGGATGTGGTCATTTCTGTGCCGGTTTTGGCTGAGTATGAGATGGTGGCTTTGCCGGACGGGGCAGCGGGGGCAGATCATCGCTATCAGTATACCGTTCCCCACCTGGCTACCGATGAAACCCACGAACTCAGCTTCACTTTGCGCGCGCCACTATCTTACATCGACACAGTCGTCGCGGGGTATTACGCTGAGGCGGCTGGGTTTTTACGCGCTTATGGCTCACCATTGCTGCTTTCCGTGGCAGGTGGCACAGTGCCCGTCGATGTGGCTCGAGAATCCGTGGGCAACACGGTGACTGTGGAAGGTGTTGCCACCATGTATACCGATGGTTTTTATGCGGGCGGCACCGGTACCAAGTTCTACATGGAAGATGAAACTGGAGGCATCCAGGTGTATATTCCCGGCGGCAAAGGGGCAGTCAGGGTGAACATTGGTGATGAGGTGCGAGTGACGGGTGAAATTGAACTGTATCGTGATTCCATTGAACTTGTCCCGGCCAATGTGCCCGCTGACATCGAAATTACCCATGCTGGCGCCGCAGCGCCAGAACCGACACTCATCACCGTTCAAGACAACAACCGTAACGATGCCGTGATTGGGCGGCTCAATGCCATTGAAGGGACGGTAACGCGCATTGAAGAGTTTACCTACTCTTATGAAGTGGATTTGACTGATGATGAAGGCTATACCGCGCTGGTTTATATGGAAAAAGAGGCAGGGTTGACAGCTGAGCCGTTGGATGTGGGCCGAGATTACCGCATTACGGGGATTAGCGAGTTTTATGATTCTTTCCGTCAGTTGAAGCCCCGATTGCAAGAAGACATAGTGGAAATCTTTCCGCCAATTTTACGTATGGAACTGGCGGCAGCCAACAGCATTGAGGCAGGTGAGCTGTTGACTTATACGCTGACTGTCAACAACTATACCGCAGCTCCAATGACGAACCTGGTGATAACGGCCGTTCCTCCCACAAACGCTGCCCTTACCAACATTCTCAACGACGGCCAGCTCACTCGCGGACAAATCCAGTGGCAGATGGCTGAATTGGCTGGCAACGGTGGCGAAACGGCCGTTCAGTTCGTCGTCCAGGTAGAAGATGGCCAAACCGTCGAGTTCCCTGCCGCCACAGCCAGCGCCGACCAGTGGCCGCAGCCCGCCATGACGCAGCCCTTCCTCACCTTTGTGGGCAGCGGCGTGCCCATCTGGGTCATTCAAGGTAGCGGCGACACCTCCCCATACGTACGCACAACCGTGACAACAGAGGGCGTGGTAACGGCCGTTTTCCCTGAACTAGGCGGCTTCTGGTTACAAGAACTGGTCACCGACGACGATCCCGCCACCTCGGCTGGCATCTTCGTTTTCACAGACATGATTCCCGACGGCCTGGCAGCTGGCGACCAGATACAACTTACCGGGCGCGTGCGCGAAGCCTCTGGTCAGACGCTCATCCAACCGCCAGAGCCGGTGACCATCATCACCAGCAGCACCGGCAATCCGCTGCCAGAGCCCGTGCCTTACAACCCGCCCGCTGACCCGGTCGAAGCGGCGGCCTACAACGAAGCACTAGAAGGTATGTTGGTGGCGCTAGAAGGCTCGGCACTCGTCATTGCGCCCACCACCAAGTATGGCGAAACGGCCATGGTGGCTGAATCGTGGGGTGTAGACACGGTGACGCGCTTGGACGAAGTGGGCTACATCATCATGGCAGACGATGGCTCGTCGATGACCCACGAAGATGGCTCCACTCAGCCATATGCGGCGGCTCGCGGCGACCGCATTTCTGGACTGGTTGGCCCGTTAGCCTACACGTTCGAGAATTACAAAATTGAGCCGATTGACATGCCGCAGATTGTTGCAGGACAACGGTTGTTAACTCCTATACCTGAACCAGGTTCTGATGAGATCACCATCGCCACCTTCAACGCCGAAAACTTTTTCGACAACAGGGATCCCCATCCCTCCAGCCCGCCCAAACCCGGCAAAACAGCCTACGCCAACAAACTCAACAAAGTGGCAGAGGCTATTCTCGCCATGGGCGCACCGACCATTGTTGGTTTGCAAGAAGTGGAGAACATCGGTGTTTTGGAAGATTTAGTGGCGCTGCCCAACTTGGCTACTTACCAATACCAACCTATCCTTATTGAAGGCACTGATGCGCGGGGTATCGACGTGGCCTACCTGGTGCGCGGCGATCAAGCTGTGATTGAAGGGGCAGCGGCCTATCCTGCGCCAGAAGGTTTGAGCAGCCGCCCGCCGTTGGTGATAACCACAACCGTCAACCTGGCTTCTCACCCAGAGACAATTTACGTGCTTAACAATCACTTCACCTCACTCTCTGCCGGTGAAAAGGCTACCGAACCGCGTCGTACTGCTCAGGCAGCCTGGAACGTGACGCTCGTCCAGCAAATCCTGGCAGCCGATCCCGACGCCCAAATTGTGGTGTTGGGAGATTTGAACTCTTTCTACCACACTTTGCCCATAGACACATTGGAAAATGCGGGACTGGCTCATGCCTATGACATTTTTGGCGAAGATGAGACATTGCCCTACACCTACATCTATCAGGGCAGAACGCAAAGCCTCGACCACATTTTGATGACGCAGAACTTGTTTGACCGCTTGGGCAGTGTTGACACGGTGCACATCAATGTTGATTATCCGCTGCCTCTGCCGGACGATGATTCGCCGCACCGGGTATCAGACCATGATCCGGTGGTGGTGCGCTTCTCGTTTTCGCACTAAAACAAACGGAAGGCCAGGAATCATAGGCACGAAGAAGCCCAGCCTTTCCTGGCTCCTTTGTTTCTTGCTCTTTTGTCATAAAAAATATGATGGGCTAAGTGATGACTGAAGATAACCAACAACAAGAAGGACAAACGGCCGCTGAGGCTGGTATCGCTGGATTTATTCAGGCGGCTGGCACGATTTTGGCAGTGTCGTATCCGGTGTTGGCTTTATCGACCGGGGTACGCTCGCTTTACCAGCTTTTTTTCAAAGAGGATGTTGTTTACTATGTGCCAGCTATCCTCAGTGGTGTAGCTGCGCTTTGTTACCTGGCGGCATCAGTTGGTTTTATTGTGAAGCAACGTTGGGCGTGGAGATTGTCGGTGGTCGTGTTGTTGTTTGAGAGCTTGATGACGATTGTGATTGGTACGTTGAGCTACGTTTTACCGGACTTAATTGGGCGCACGGTTTGGGCGCATTTTGGTGCGGATTATGGCTATTTTCCGCTAGTGCAGCCGCTGCTCGGGTTGGCTTGGCTCTTCCATCCCGAAACGCTGCGTGTTTATGATATAAATTTACCGTGGCGGGATCGTCTGCCGCTGCCATTTTGAATGAGTGTTTGCTGGTGGTTACAGTTGGTTTCCCGCTGGGTCTGCCCTGACGATGCTGTGCTAAGTGGCTGTCTCGGAATTAGTCGCTGTTTTTCTGGGGTAAAGGTGACTTGAAATGTAGCCATCAATTCTGCCACTTATTTATGGATGCGCACTAAACGAGTTTTTCTTGCTTGACATAATCTTCCGGCTTGATGGAAATTGTCTGACTGGTGCTGTCATCACCCATGCTGATGCCGTAGATGGTTTGTGCTGCTTGCACTGTGCCTCGATTGTGGGTGATCACAATAAATTGACTTTTTAAACTCAATTCGCGCAGCAGTTCACGGAAGCGGTTGATATTGGCTTCATCCAGGGCGGCATCTACTTCGTCCATGATGCAGAAGGGGGTGGGGGACACTTTCAACAGTGAGAAAATGAGGGCGGCGGCTGTGAGGGAGCGTTCGCCACCGGAGAGTAAGCCTAATCCCTGTTCGCGCCGGTTTGGCAGACGGGCGATGATGTCTACCCCGCTGATGGTGAGATCATCGGGATCGGTCAATACTAGGCGGGCGGCTCCTCCGCCAAAGAGCTGGGTAAAGGTTTCTCCAAAGATGGCATTGACTTGATCGACGGTTTGGCCAAAAGCGTGTGACGTCAGGTTGTCTAATTCAGTGATGACTTCGCGTAGTTGACTGTCGGTGAGGGTGAGATCTTCGATTTGCTGGGCGAGGAATTCGTGACGTTGGGCTACTTCTTCATATTCTGTGGGGGCGTCGGGGTTGATGGCACCCATGCGCTGCAACTGGCCACGGTAGTTTTGGATGGTGGTTTCGATGTCGCTGGGCAGTGTTGTGACTACGGGGAGTTCTTCTACCACTTCACTGATGGGCAGCGGGGTGGCGCCGGTTTGGTCATCGGCGTAACTGAGCGCGACGATACCGAGATCGGCTTTGATGCGTTCTTGCAGCCCTTCAACGGCCGTTTCTTTTTGACTGAGGGCAATCTTGGCTTGGGTATACTGGGTTTCACGCTCGTGGGTGAATTTGTTGATGTCGGCAGTTTCCTCTTCTAAAAGTGCCATTTCTCGCTGATTTTTGTCTAGTTCTGTTTGCAAGGGGGTGAGGGCTTCATCGAGGCGTGCCAGTTCTTTTTGCAGGCCTTTTTGTGTTGTTTCTGCGTCGGCGAGGGCTGTGTTTTGTTGCTGTTGGCGTAGCGTGTTGAGCCGATCTTGCAGCCGCTGCCGCTGGCGTTCGACTTGCTGCAAGGTGGCGCGGCGGCTGTCTACCACGGCCTGGCGTCCGGCGACGATGGTGCTGGCTGCCCCGATCTGTTGTTGCAATACTTGTTTTTGCTGCTGGGCTTCGGCTACGGGCAGGGCGGCTAAGGCGGCGCGTGTTTCTTCTAGTTCTTGCTCAAGGTGGGTGCTGCTAGCTCGGTGAGATTCGATGCTGGCTGAGACGGTTTGGATGCGGTTTTCCAGGCGTTCTGTTTCCTGGCGTTTGTTTTCTTCTTGTTGTTTCAGGTAGGTTTGCTGCTGCTGGATCCGATCTAGATCCCGTTGTGCTTGTGACAGCCGCTGGCTGTTTTCGTTGAGTAAGCGTGACAGGCGGCGTTCTTCGTTTTGCAGTTTGTCTGCTTTTTTTTGGTTGATGTCTATGTTTGCTTGCTGCTCTGCCAATTTAGCTTCGGCGCTGGCTAATGCTGCTTGCTGTCTTTCGCTTTCTGCCTGGGTTTCCCGCCACTCTGTTTCTTGAGCGAGGATGTTGTTTTGCGCGGAACGGCTGTTTTGCTCGACTAGTCCGTCAGCGTGGGCAATGAAGCCTGCTGGGGTGACGGCGAGGCCGCCGGGGGGGAGTTCTTGGGCGAGCTGGAAGGCTGTTTGCTGCTCGGTAACGATGAGGATTTGCCCTAGAAGCCTGTCAACTAGTGGTTTCACAACTGGATTGCAGGTGATTAACTCGTCGGCCCAGCCGATGATGTGTTGGTGTGACAGGGTTGGTTTGTCAATGGCTTGGATGGCATCCAGGGAAACGGCCGTTAATGCTTGTTTTGGGTTGTCTTGTATGAGCTGCCACAAATTGCGCTCGTCGGGCAGGATGATGGTGGTGAGACGGGTGGTGAGGGCAGCGGAGAGTGCTGTTTCGTATGCTTCGGGAATGGTGATGAGGGTTGCCAGCTGCCCCAGGCTGCGGGCGCTGCCTTTTGTGTGGCTTTCTTTGTGGCGCATCTGATCCAGCATATCGACGCGGGTTTCTAGTCGGGCTAACTGTTGGCGGCGTTTGTTGAGTGATTTTTGCTCATTGTTGATGGCGCGGCGCCCTGTTTTCAGGTCACGAATGAGTTCTTGGTGCTGGCTGCTGACTTTATCCCGTTTTTGGCGTAGTTCATCACTTTTGCTTTGAGCGGCTTGGAAAACGGCCGTTAATTTTTGGCTACGTTTTTCTAATGACACGGTTTCTTCAGTTGGCTTGGCAGTGGCTTGTTGGCTTTGTTCTTTGAGCCGTTCTTGCAATTGGGTTAATTGCCCTTCGGCTTGGGCTAGTTTGGTCTGGTTGTTTCGCTGTTTCAGTTCGACCTGACGTAGCTTTTTCTGCCAGCGGTTGATGGCGGCCTGTTGGTTTTGGAAGGTGGCGTTGAACTGGGTTAGCTCGGCCTGGCTGGTGTTGAAATTGGCCTGAGCGGTTTCTAAATCGGCGGTTGCGGCGGCTAAATCGGTTTGGGCGGTGTGGTGTTGTTTGGCTATATCGGGCAGCTCTTGCTCAATATCGGTTAGTTGACGCTGTAAAGATTGCTGTCTTTCGCTTAGAATGGCTACTTGGCGGCGGGTTTGTTCGAGTTGTTCGCGTATCTCTTCTCGCTGCTGCCGGGTAACGGCCGTTTTCTCCCGTAAATCTACCAGGCGGCGACGGATTACATCGATTTTGCTTTGCTGCACCAGATATTCCTGGCGTGTGTCTTGCCATGCTTTTTCGGTGACGGCGGCACGCTTTTGGGCGAGACGAATATCGTCTTTGGCCTGTTCCCATTTGAAGCCATACCAAATTCGCAAAAGATGATGGAGGTCTTGGGAGATTTGCTGGTAATTTGTGGCGCGGCGTGCTTGTCGTTTGAGTGAATTCATGCGTGGCCGAATTTCGTTGAGAATATCGTGTACGCGTTCCAGGTTGTGGCGGGTTTCGCTCAGGCGGCGCAGGGTTTCGGCTCGCCGTGTTTTGTAGTGATGGATGCCGGCAGCTTCTTCAAACAGGGCTCGCCGCTCTTCGGCACGCAGGGAGAGTGCTTTGTCTACTAAACCTTGGCCGATAATGGTGTAGGTGCGCTGCGCCAGGCCGCTGGTGGCTAATAGTTCGGTGATGTCTTTGAGACGTACTTTTTGGCCGTTTAGCAGGTATTCGTTTTCACCGGAGCGATGGGCGCGGCGGCCGATTTCTACTTCGGTGTAGTCGATGGGCAGCCAGCCATCGGTGTTATCCAGGGTGAGGATGGCTTGTGCCATGCCGGAGCGGGGACGTTTGGGGCTGCCGGCAAAAATCATATCGGTGGTGCGTTTACCGCGCAGGGTGCCGTAGCTTTGCTCACCCAGCACCCAGCGTACTGCATCCGCCACGTTGCTTTTGCCACTGCCGTTTGGACCGACGATGGCGGTGATGCCTTCATCGAATATAAATTCTGTTTTGCTTGCGAAGGTTTTGTAACCCTGAAGTGTAAGTTTTTTTAAGCGCATGTTTGTTTCCCATGGTCGGTGATCGGTGTACTGGTAACGGCTTATGGTTTACTGTTTCCCGATCACTGAATCGCGGCGGGCAGTATAGTGAGAAGTTTGTAAGTTGGCAAGTTGATGCGATGTGTGTCCCTATCAATAGGTGATGGAATTGTTGGATGTGTTTCAAGTGGCTTTTGCTCAGGAAGGATGGGGAGTAATTTTTAGATGGTCACTATGTATTTTCGCAAACAGGTAGTGAAGACTATATAATTGAGTGAAGTTGTTCCACAAGATTGGTTGTAATGATTTTCATAAATGGAAATGATTGAGAAAGTGATTGATCAGCAAGTAATGGAAGAGGCAATAGCCACTTTGGAGAGACATCGCAGGATTCTAGGGGATGATGTGGTGGAAACGGCCGTTACTGCGCTGCAAGAGCAGGCATCCCTCACTGAATTTGCTCCCTCTATCCAACAGTATGACACTGTTACTGTGTTGCAAGCAGATATTTCTGGGTTTACGGCGATGTCGGCTAAGATGGACGCGGAGCAAGTACGAGATGCGCTGAATGCTTTGTGGCAGCGTCTTGACAATGTTGTCTTATCTTGGGGAGGGCAAATTGAGCAGCACACTGGGGATGGCTTAACGGCTTTGTTTGGCGTGCCTGTTGCTCAGGAGGATGATGCCCAACGAGCGGTTTTAGCGGCTTTAGACATGCAATTGGAATTATCTCTGTTTAATGAAGAGGCTTCGGAGCCTACGGACACCAGCCCTTTGGGACGGTTGCAGCCGCGCACGGATTTTCGGATGCGCATTGGGGTACACTGTGGTTCTTTGTTGTTGAGGCGGGTGGGGCAAAGTGTGGGGCAAACGGCCGTTGGTGATACTGTGCAAGTTGTAGGGCGTTTGGAGAAGCAGTGTCCAGTGGGCAGTGTCCTGATAACTTATGATGTTTACCGCCAGGTTTTTGGATTGTTTGATGTGGAATCTGGTGGCTTGTTGTCGCTCTCTGAGGATGATGAGCTGCCGGTGTATGAAGTTAAAAAAGAGAAATCCCGCGCTTTGCAGACACAGGTTTATCAGGGATATGGTTTTAAAGCTGGTTTTGTAGGCCGGATACCTGAACTGGAAAGAATTGAGTTTGCGCTTCAAGAGACGTTGGACAGCAGTGTGATGCAGGTTGTGACTGTGACTGGCGAGGTGGGGATTGGCAAAACTCGGTTTTTTGATGAATTTGAACGTTGGTTGGAGATGCTGCCGGTACGGGTCTGCTTGATGCGTGCCCGCAGTGAACAAAGTGAGCAAGATCAGCCTTATGCTGCTTTCCGCCAACTGTTTATGAATTATTTTGAAATTCATCAACGGAGTACTTTGTCTGTTGTCCTGGAGAAATTTAGCAGGGGCGTGGCTCGAAGTGCTGGTACCCATGCTGTTAGCACGCAAGAACAAGCACATGTGATGGGGCAATTATTGGGTTTTGATTTTTCTCACAGTGCGTATGTGAAAAATTTGGAAGATGTTCCTGAAAAATTGAAGCAGTATGGCATGCAGGATTTGGCTCGATTTTTCACAGATTTGTCTGCCCAGTATATGCCTATTGTCATTTTGTTTGAAGATGCGCAGTGGGTAGATGAAGCGTCATTGGCAGCTATTGAGTATCTTCTTGAGTATTGTTATGATTTGCCGATTATGATTGTTTGCCTGGCTCGTCCCTCTTTTCTCCAGAAACGGCCGTTATGGGGTGTGGGGGATGATCCTTTAAGTCCTTATCTGAAATTGTCTCTCCCGTCGCTGTCGGCTGTTGAGGGGGGGCACATTGTCGCGGATATTTTGCGCAATATGCCTCACTTGCCATCCCGCTTGTCTGACTTGGTGGTGTTTAGTGCTAAAGGTAATCCTCTTTATCTGGAGCAGTTCATTCGGCTTCTTTATGATGATGACATTATCCAATTTCGGGAAGAGGGTGATCAGGTGAACCTGGGTAGATTAGAGGAACTGGGTGTGTTTAATACATTGGCAGATTTGTATTTTGCGCGGGTGATGTTGTTGACAGAGCTTGAAAAGGATATCTTGAAAGCTGCCTCGATAGTGGGCCGAGAATTTTGGGATGCTGCTATTTTGGAGATTCTTGAAGGTGAGAATGCTGTATCGAAAGAAACCTTGCAATCTGTTTTAGCTGGATTAGAGCAGCGCGAATTGATTGTTCGCCAACGTGCTTCATTATTGGCTGATGGTTCTCAGTATACGTTTACCCATGATTTACTGCATGACGTTGTTTATCAGCAAGTGTCTACATTTGCGCTTGAAGAAAGGCATGCTTTGCTTGCTGATTGGTTGATTACTCGTATGAAACCCCATCAAATATCTTCTTTTGTGCCTATGATTGCCGCTCATTATGAAAAGGCGGGGCAACAAGCTGTGGCTGCGCAATGGAGGGAACGCGAGTGAATGCGCGGCTGAAGCTGGAGAGAGCGATAGCTGTTATTGATAGCCAGCGCACCCTGTTGGGCGATTCTGTAGCTGATGTGACGTTGACTGCTTTACGGGCAAAACGGGAGCTGATGGGAGAGGAAACGGCCGTTCTGCCTGAAGATCGCGTGACCCAACGGAAGCAACTCACTATCTTGTTTGCCAAAGTTGATGGGTTTACAGAGGCTACGCAAACTTTACCCAATACCCGCATGCTCAATATTATCAACTTGCTTTGGCAGCGATTGGATCGGGCGATAACTGACCAGGGGGGCATGGTTGATAAGCATATGGGGGATGGTGTTATGGGCTTGTTTGGCGTGCCTGTTGCCGGTGAAGATGATCCGCAACGAGCTGTTCGGGCGGCTCTGAATTTGCGCACGGCTCTAGCTGATTTTATCGCTGAAATTCACATGGATCTTGAAGATGAGGTGGCAAATATGCCAGAAGCTACGGCTGTGCTGGCGGCTCTTGATGCTTTGAGTTTGCGCGTTGGTATCAATACAGGTCCAGTGCTGCTTGGCGAAATTGGCACTGGCGATGAATATACTGTCATTGGTGATCCAGTTAATGTGGCTAGTCGCTTAGAAAATCGGGCACCGAAAGGGGGTATTCTTATCTCTCATGAATCGTATCAACTGGTTCATGACACGTTTGAAATGGATTCTCTGGGTTTGATGCAAATACGTGGCAAGCCTGATCCTATTCAAGTTTATTTAGTTCAAAATGAACGTTCGTGTGTCTTTTCTGACCAAAGCTGGGGTGTAGAAGGTGTAGAAACGAGCATGGTCGGCCGGGATAAAGAATTGCTTGTGCTGCAAAACAGTCTGCAAAATATAGTCAGACAAGGCAAGGGGGAGGTTATTACCATTGTTGGTGAAGCAGGCATTGGTAAATCGCGCTTGAAGTATGAATTTGAAAAATGGATGGATACGCTGGACTTGGATGTGCTTGTGCTTAAAGGGCGGACGGAGCCGAGTATGAGGCAGGTGCCTTATTCGTTGATTCGCAATCTGTTTATGACTTATTTTGCTATTCAAGATAATGATCCGGCTCCAGTGGTTAAGGAAAAGCTGTTCCAACAGATGTGGCGGCATTTTCCTGATGATGCTCCTGAAAGGGTGTCTTGTCGTGGTCGTTCTTTGGCTCAACTCTTGGGATTGGATTTGGAAGAGGGTTTTTCGTTGTGGGAACAACCGAAAACGAGGGAAGCTACGCTGGGTGATATTATTTTATTGTTACGTAAGGCGCTTGCAGGCAATCAGGCCGGAGTGGTTATTTTGGAAGATGTCCATTGGGCGGATGAAGGTTCCCTGGATCTTATTGAAAATTTTGTGGAGCTATGCCGGGATGTCCCGCTGCTGATTTTGTGTATTTCCCGTCCAGAATTGTTGGAGCGGCGTGCGCATTGGGCGAGAGCAACGGCCGTTAATAGCGATCCCCGGCTGCTTAAAGAAGGTGTTCCCCAGCGTGTTGTCCATTTAGAGATGTTGACTGTCGAAGAAAGTAGTCAGCTTGTTGAAAATATTTTGCGGAAGCTGCCGGATATTCCCCCTGCGTTATCGGATCTGATTATTCATCGTTCGGCAGGTAATCCCTTTTATGTTGAAGAGTTGGTCAAGGTGTTGATAGAGGATGGTGTCATTGTAACTGAGGGGGATGCCTGGCGGGTTTTGAAAAAGCAACTGACTGATGTGCGCATTCCAGCCACGCTCACTGGGGTTTTGCAATCGCGTTTGGACAGGCTGTCTTCATTGGAACGGGTGACATTGCAGCGCTCTGCCGTGATTGGGCGTGTGTTCTGGGATACTCCTGTGATTTTGATGAACCATGCTGCCTCTCAAACGGCCGTTCACGCCCCAGAAACGGTGACTGCCCTCAAAGCCTTGGAAAAAAGAGACCTGATCTTTCAACGCAGCGCTTCTGTGTTTGCTGGCAGTAATGCTTTTCTCTTTAAGCATGAGATGCTGCGCGAGGTAGCCTACGACAGTGTACTGCTGCGCATGCGCCCTGCTTATCATAAACAGGTTGCTGATTGGTTGGTGCAGGAAAGTGGAGAGCGTGTTGCTGAGTATTCAGGTTTAATCGCTGAGCATTACGAAAAAGCACATCAAAAAATTCCAGCAGCACAGATGTATGAAATGGCTGGAAATCGAGCCATTGAATTTTCCAATCCTGAGTTGAGCTTGTCCCATTTCCAAAAAGTTCTCGAACTTATTGCCGACGAACCGCACCAAAATGGCTGGCGCATCACGATTATGCAGCAAGTTGCTGCCCTTCTCCGTATGCAGGCACGTTTGGTGGAAACGGCCGTTGCTTACGACAACATGCGCCAATTGGCCGAAGCTGATGGTGAGCTAAGTGCCCAAGCCATTGCCCTAACCAGTTTATCTGGGGTGCTGCTTGATCAGATGCAATACGAACAAGCATTAGCCGCAGCAGACAAAGCAGAAAAAATCGCCTGGTTAGTCGGAGATGATTTACTGCTAGCCAACGCCTTGCTCAACAAAAGTTGGGCAAACCATAGATTAGGGCACCCCAGGCGGGCACAGCAGCAAGCCCAACAGGCACTCACCCTCAGTGAACAGTTAAAAGACAACACCTTACAAGTGAATTCTTTACGCAACTTGATCATGCTGGCGATTGATTTGGGTAAACAGGCACATGTGGCCTTTTATCTGAATCGCTTGCAAGATTTAATCAACCATCTGGATCAAGAAAAAGTCGAACTCATGACAATTGGTTTAGGCTTTATCACTTTGGGTGAAATCAACAACCGGTTGGGTAGATACGGCAAAGTTGCCAGACCTTCTTTCTTAGCGATACGTATCTTTAAGAAATTGGATCGCCAGGAGTTAGCGGCGCAGGCGTTGTTTAACTTAGGCAGGTCAGGTTGTTTGCGTGGCGATTATGAGCAGGCAATTCCATTCTACCGGGAGGCGATGGCGATTGCTATTACCCTTGGCGACCGTTTCCAGGAAATGTTTTACCGGATGGAACTGGGAGCAGCGTTTGTGGGTTTGAAGCAATATGAGCAAGCTGAAATCGAGATCGTGCAGGTTATCCGGCTGGCTGACAACAATTCCCGGTTTGTGCAGTGGCGTGGCATAGCCCAAGCCTTTCATTATGCGACGTTGGCACTGCTGGGGCAGGGTCGTCTGATAGAGGCGTTGGCTGCCGCCAAACGAACTTATTCAAAAGCAATTTTGTTGAGAGACGAACGTATGCTTGGTGTTGCCTGGTACGGCTTGGGCCTAGTTTCTGCCCAGTTAGCTCCAAAGAATCTGCCAATTATCATACGAGACAAGAGTTGTATGCCTGGCGATTGTTTCGCGGAGAGTATTCGCTATCTGAGGCGAGCCAATGGTGATAGTACGGGGGCTTTCCGCGAGCAAGCGTTAACGATGGCGGCGTGGGCTGCGTATGAGATGAAGCAGCAGAAGTCACGGCGCAGTCAAATTCTGGCTTCTGAAGCGAAAGCATTGGCAGAAGAGATTGGGTTGACCTTATAAGAAGCAGCCCCTCTGGCATAGGGCAAGCCGGTCAAAGGCCAAGCTGAAGCCTCACTGAAACAGGTTGAGCTTTTTCAGCAGTGCGTCCGTGAGCGTATCAAACGGGCAATACCAGCCGCCAAAACGATGGGACAAAGAAGGGTGTAAACAGCTGCGATCTGAGTTTCCGAACTTAGTCAGTTACAATCGTTTTTAAGTAGTGCATCCTGAAGCCAAAGCTTGAATTGCATTTCCAGGTGTTGTGTTTGCGGAACTTGATGATTCTGACATCGATCATTTTTCAGGAGTACTTGGCACAAGTTTATCTTCTAGTTCTGGGGAAATGTATAGTGCGTCATCTGTATGAACCAATTGTAAGCTGTCTAGTGATCGACGAGATGGATAAAAGTGAACGCTCTTTATTAATGACCAACCAAAGTCGTCTAATGCTTCTTTGTAGTAGCGCAATGTATAAATACGCTCATTGGCAGAGATATAGATTAGGGTATTGGTCTCTGTTCCTGGTATTGGAGCAAGCATTGTTCCAAATTGGCCATCTATCTGAACTGAGGTGCGCTCAATAGAAATGGTTGGAAAATCTATGATACTGTTTTCTATAAGTTGGTTTTGTTGCTGGGGATTGCTTCCATGTATCCAGTTTATGTCTAATACAGGAGTCTTCTCTGAATCAACGAGTGAAAAACCATAATCATCACTGAGATATTGTTGTTCAACAATTTGATATCCAACTGGATACTCCAAGGAAACCCCCAACACATCATTCTCGTAGAGAGATACATCATTCTCGTAGAGAGATGACTCTTCTGCTACATGAACATTCACCGTTATAGAAATAACGAAAATAGCGAGTAAGATAAACAATATAAATCTCTCTTTTCGAATAAACATGTCTAACTCCTTAACCGAAAAAATTGTACCGCATCAATGTTACAATCATGTAACGGCTATGTAACAGTTGTGTAACAATCCTAACTGGCTCTTCATCAAATAGTGTGCTAAAGAGTTGAAAAAATAAGGATCAACCCGTATTGTAAGACTTCCAAACCATTACAAAGCAAGTTGACCCTAATGAATATTAATAATTTACTCTTACTTTCTGCCCTTGTCAATCGGGCATTGGATGCAGCCCGCGCTGTAAAACAGGGCATCCATACCGTGATTCATTGGATTGAAGAAGCAACATTAACCCAACTGTTGGATTTGCCTCATTTTGCAGTGGCCGGCTGCAGTATCGAAACAACCAGCTCACAAGACATTACACTATTTAGCGAAAAACCAAATTCATTTCACTGACAATAGTCTTTACCTTGACCGTTGGCCTGTGGAGCAAATCCCGTTGGCCGCTAAGTAAATGTGGGGATTACACGGACAATTTGTCTTTGCCCCTGAGTCTGGCAGCCGCTTACCTGAATTGGCATTTTTGTTAGGCAATATCCGTTCACATCAATTTGACACAGTTTTTCAACTGATTTTTAAATGTTCAGCGCTTTGAGTTATAGCTCAAAGTTAGACAACTGAGGTGCCAATATCAGCATTAGACTACTCATTACCATAAAGGTGAATGACGGGATGAACATCGCTGTTTGAGGCTCAAGTAAATCAGCCATATAGCCCAAGGCAATTTGTCCAATAGGAACTAGTCCAAATGTAAACAGGAATAGACTTTGGACACGGCCTCGTCGTGACGGCACTACGTAGAGTTGTACAATTGTATTGACACGTGGCGATAAAAGACCATGAAAAAAGTTAAAAAATCCAAAAGCGATGGATGAAATTAATATTGTTTGCGAAACCGAAAAGATACATACCAAACAGCCGATTACAATATATCCAAAAATCTGTTTTTTCCCATAGTGAGAACTATGTGTTTGTCCTAAAATAGATATACTTATGGCTCCCAACAATTGGCCTGTGCCACCGATACCCATTAATATACCTAGTCCGGTTGCCCCTGTTTTTAATACATCATTGCTAAAAACTGGTAACAAGGCAAAAATTGGTAAAATTCCTAGTGACAACCCCACACACAATAACCATAAAGGAAACAGTACCTTATCCTTTGCAATAACCTTACTCCCTTCAACTAGGTCAACAAGCGCCCCCCGTTTTGATTTTACACTTGTACCATCTGTTTGGATGAGGTACAGAACAATAAGAGGCATGAGAAAGCTAATTGTATTAAAGATATAGGTATTACGTATGCCCAATATTGCAATGCTCATACTGGCTAGAATTGGCCCGAATGTGCGGGCTGAATACAACGAGGCCAAACTCACTCCCATAGCAGTTTCCATCAGTTTTTTGGGGATTAGTTCGGGAATGAACGACAAGTAGATAGGTTGCCATAAAGCAGCACAAATACCCAACGCAAAGGAAAGTAAAGAGAGGATAAGGATGCTTGTTAACCCGTTGATGATCAGAACAGTCAACAGGGTTGAAATAGCTAACTGAGCCATAACCAATATACGCATAATGGATTTTTTATTGTATTGATCAGCAACCACACCGCCAACTAGAATAAAAATTAGCTGGGGCATAATACCACTGGCTGTGACAATTGTTACAGCTAGTGCAGAACTGGTCATATCCTCAACCAACCAGCCTTGTGTGGTAATCTGTATCCAATCACCAATTTGTGAAAAAAGGACACCCAGCCAAATCAATCTAAAATCTCGTATACCCAATAGCTCACGAATAACCTTAGTTTGATTCATAAAAAATAATTCCTCAACATTGACTTGAAAGGGGGATGTTTGCTTTTTTGGTTACTTTAGTTTCGGCTAACGAACGGGTGGCAATGGCGATAGCATGAATCATAATTGTAGGAAAAGCCAAAATCTTACAAAGAGGTTCAAATGTCAATCGCCATTACTCAAACTATACATGTTTTACAGATAATTATACAAACTGTACCCATGGGTACGAATCTTGCACTTTTACAACTGATGTGGACTATCATAAACGGCTCCTTCTGACACAGCCGAGGCGCCCTCTTTCCCTCTTTCCCTCTTTCCCTCTTTAACCGTCAATGGGCTCGTGCCAGAGGAATGCTATCGTGTCTGGGTTGCATTTTGTCATGGTGTGTGGCGGAGCGAGGAACTAATCAAGCATTGGCGCAGCTATGTTTTGGCTGAAGGTCAATGGGTCAGCCATCCCTATGAAGGGTACCGAATAAAGTGGTGATTAAGCGTCAAAAAACGGCTAAACTATCCTGATTTGATGAAAAATGGCTCGATTATTCAATTAAAAAAATGCGTGATGCGACTCAGTTTTGATTGAGTTTGGCTCACGTTATCAAAAGTCCAATCAACAAAGTCATGGCAAATAATGTTTTTATGATTTTTGCCGAGTTCATTTTCTACCCTCCTCAGCAGGTATCCAAACTATAGACGGATTTACAATACGTGCGTCAATGACAATTTCGTTTGTAGCATGTCCTATGGACTGCTCTTCCGGTAGCCATAAGGTAAACAAGGTAGTAGAGTCAGATTGGTTTACAAGGGTTGTCATTATTGTTGTATTGAACCAGTTTGGTTTCATAAATATCTGATTTTCAAACGTCGTTGCGGTTGAAACTCTTTCTGTATCTATTTGAACGGTGCGTAAATTACCTGTAGGATTCCCAATGATTTTTGTTTGCTGGTTTGGCTGAATAAAAGCAAGTTCGGAACCAGTAGGCGACCAAGATAGACCAAATATATCCTCGTAGCCTGTTAGTACACGAGCAACCTTATGTGTTGACAAAGTCGCAACATCCAAGACCCACAATTCTCCAATTACGATTGGTGTATTTAATTCTCCCAGTTCAAAATCGCTTGTTTCTGCTTCATCCCAGCGTGTAAACGCAATATGATCGCCACTTGGTGACCAAAAACAGTTTGCATTCTGAGTTCTTTGTCGATAAAAATGGTACGCTCTTCTTGTGATTCCATTGATATTTGCTTGATTTCACTTCCACATTGATAACATGTGCTTCGTGCATATACAATGGATTTACCATCTGGTGAGAATGATGCACTAGTGATATTTTCTGCTTGTGATAATGGTTGAATTGGAATTGGTCTGAAATTGCCTGTGTGAACATCTACCAATAACAGCTGTTGTTGTAAATCAAGATTGTTTTTATCTCCAAGAACTAGAATACTGTCGCTTGTCGGCGACCAGCCAAGAAATTTAACTCGATGATCAAGCTGGTTTTCTTGCTCCAGTAACAATTCTGACGTGCCATCATGAATATCGAGGATTGAGACAAAGTTTCCTCCTTGTCCATATTGCCATGCTACAGCTACAAATTGATTGTTTGGAGAAGGATAAAGACCTTTGAGGTAAGTTCTGTTTTGCCACAAATACGGTGTATCAATACGCATGGCAGGCTGAACTTCCTCGTCGGTGTTGCCAAATTGAACCCGATAGATTTCAGGCCCTTGCTCTCCTGATGTGGCATAGATTAGTGTGTTTAGCTTGGGATCCATCATAGGAATTGATTTAGGGGTTGCCGTTGGAAGTGATGGTGTCAAGGTTGGCATTGGCGGCACATCCGTTGCTGATGGACGCGGTCTTGTAGGTGAAGGTGTGGGGCGGGGAGCGTCAGGTGTAGATGGTCCTGGATAAACCGGCCGCTCTTGGGATGTTGTGGTGGGGATTAACGGTGGAGGATATTCATTGTTGGTAGAAAGTGCTGGATCTGCGTCTATCTGTGACACAGTACACGCACTAACAATTCCAACGAGGAGTAACGCTAACAAATAAAACAGCATTCTGTTTATCCTGATAAAAAGTTTCATTTTCACCTCCTTTAAATTATTCACCAGTTGCCATGTTTATGGAAACTGATGATGCATTTTGACCAATAATTGGCCATGCCAACGCCCGCTTCACCGGCTGCGAGAGGTGAGCCTGGATGTACACTTCCCCTTCAGCTTCTAAAGCGGCAATTAATATTTGCTGTGCTCTAGCTTGCACGATTTCATCTAAGACTGAGGGTAGTCGAACCCCATTTCCTGCCACAACCTCATCGTTTATGGTACGCTTGTCTCTGCGGTGTATTCTCCTTTGGGTTTTTGCCCCTTGCGGTTAGTGACGCTTGAGAATATGCTGCTTCTTCGTTTTGACCAATCCTCAACTTTTGGTTATACCTCGCACTTACCAAAACAACTTTGACAAAGCACATAATTGTCATACAAGGACTTTAAGCCTTACGGACTAAAATTTATGCTGTAGTTAGACTATTCAAGGAGAAGTACAGTTTAGCAAGAGAAAAACGGTTTCTCCCGTATCTTTTGGAATACGGGAGAAACAAGATGTTAAAACACAATGAGGTAAGGCTTATACCCAACCACGCAGTTGCGCAGCTTCTGCAACGCGATTTACTGCAACCATATAAGCCGCTTTACGCATCGGGACACGTTTTGCAATACTTCTTTCGTACACCATCTGAAAGGCAGAAGTAATTGTTTGGTCTAGCCGTTGCCGCACCAAATCTTCAGTCCAGTAATACTGGTAGGCATTTTGAACCATTTCTAAATAGGACACAATAACACCACCCGCACTACAGAGAATATCTGGAATCACATAAACCCCTTTGTCATTTAAAATATCATCTGCTTCAGGTGTAACTGGGCCATTTGCCAGTTCAGCAATAACTTTTGCCTGAATTTGATTTGCGTTTTGCTGTGTGATCTGGTTTTCGATTGCAGCAGGAACTAATATATCAACATTTAGCTCCAGCAACTCTTTATTGGTGATGTTAGTAGTCCCTGGACAGTCAATTACTTTGTCTGTTTGTTGTAAATGTTTTGATACGATTTTTGGATCGAGGCCTTTTTCGTTGAAAATACCTCCGAATTCATCGCTGACTGCTACAACCCGAAGTCCAAACATATCAGAAGCTACCCAATGTGCAGCCGAACCAACATTGCCATAACCTTGAATTGCACATGAAGTGTCTTCAAGGGATAAACCTAGCATTCTGGACATCTCTCTCACAACAAATAGTCCACCCATACCAGCAGCTGGTGTTCGTCCGGCGGAACCTCCAAGAGATAGGGGTTTTCCTGTCAAGGTTCCTGGTGCATGTTTCCCTGTTATTGTTTCATATTCATCAAGCATCCAAGACATTATTTGGGGATTGGTATTTACATCTGGAGCTGGTACATCTTGTCTTAAGCCAATGTAACGGGAAATATTACGTATGTATCCGCGACTAAGTCTTTCTAATTCTCCTCGTGAAAGTGCGCGCGGGTTACATATTACCCCTCCCTTGCCACCTCCTAATGGGATATTAGCAACAGATGATTTCCAGGTCATCCAAGCTGCTAAAGCCCGTACAGTATCTATTGTTTCATCTGGATGAAATCGAGTGCCACCTTTGGCTGGCCCAAGAGCATCATTATATTGAACTCGAAAACCTTGAAACGTTGTGGTTCGACCATCGTCCATACGAACTGGAATAGAAAAATGGAATTCACGCATGGGTTCGCGCAAAAAGGCATGTATATCAGGGTCTAATTGTAAAAGCGTTGCGGCTTCATCTAATTGCATTTGTGAAATTGCAAAAGGATTTAAGTTTTCTTTCATTGGTTTTGTCCTTTAATGTTAATCGAAAAGTTAGTCAATTACCTCTTTGTGCAATATGCACAAAAAAATAGCATTTTTTTTGTTTGATTATAGCATTCAACTAGTGAATGTAAAGCTTTGAATATGCGCGTTTTAGCGTTGCAGTGAAATTGACTGTGCTTTTGACCGGAACATCATCATGGACAAAATCCCAAACGTGCCAAAGAGTATCCCAGAAAGAATAAATGCTTGTGATAAAGTATAAATGTCTGCTACCCATCCAAGAAACGGAGATGAAATTGCATAGAAGATACGAATAAGCAAGCTCCGGGCGGATAATACGGTTGCTCGCATCTCGGATGTTGTTAATTGATTGATTAAATTTTTTAATGTTGGCCCACTAACGCCACGAACCACATATAGCATAAATAATGCTGAAATACCTATGTAAATGGAAATATGACTAATACTTCCAAGTAACATATGACCTATCATGATTAGGATGGGAATTAACGCAATTGTCCTTTTATGACCGAGTGTTTTGTATATACGATGTGATTCTAAAGAGACTAAAGCTACTGTTAAATTTAACGCACCCCAAATTATCCCAACCCAGAATTCATCTAATCCCAGATTTTTTAAATAAGGTTGGGCGAACCATGCTAGAATCAAAGCTGAAGAACCTGAAATTGCAGAGAGAAGGACAGACCAGCGTAAGGCAGCATTCACAATGAAGATTGAACGCATGAATTCCAGGAAATGGCGAATGCCATTAACATGCTTAATCTGTCTTTCTTTAGTTGGGGGTTCAACAAGAGTAATCGCGGCGAGAACACCTAGTGAAGCTATGGCAATTTGACCGATTATTGGCGACCGTAAACCCATGAGAGAAGCAAGCCCACCCCCAATCACTGCTGCGATTGCCTCTGAGAAATTGCCTAGAGAATATATACGACCTTGCCACTTTACATATTCGTCCTCTTTGTCGTTTGCCAACAAACTATCATACAAGAGTGCTGAATCTGTACCCGAAATGAAGCTAGTGCCTATCCCCCCAATAAATAATCCTGTGAGAAATCCCAAGAAATTATGGGATATGCTTAGTATTACACAACCTATCAGATTGAGCATTGTGCCAATAGTGAGAGATGACTTACGGTTGACTCTATCGGCATAATAGCCTGATGGAACTTCAAATACGACAATCGCTATAGAATACAGAGATTGCATAAGCATGATTTGTGCTAGTGTTAGCCCATTATCTTGATAAAACAAGACAATAATTGGCATGAATAGCATAAAAGATTTGGAAAACTTTAGAATTAAAAGCTTTGGGACGTTATGTGTTGTATTAGGTATGGTCATGTGCTTTTCCTATGTTTGAACAGTTGGCGTGCAATGTTACTAAACGCTTCATTGTGTTTAGTCTAACATAAACATGAACAATAGAAGCAATCGGTTTACAGATTGGACTATATGGTGGAATGTATTTACGGCATCACGGTTGTAAGCGTTCATTTGAGGTATAAGCAAAAGTTGTGGATTGGTTAAAGGGCAAAGAAAACGGCGTATTCTCCAAGGTAGCTAAACGAAAGACCGGAAAAACTGGAAGGAGAATATGCCTTGGAAAGGCGTATCACATCCACCACAGAACGCGAAACTTTACAAACCAAAATGATGCTTACTTTGGATGAGCTTGTGCTAAACGCATGCTGGAAGTGGCTTTGGCTGCTGAAGTTGACGCATACAGGCAACGACATCAACCTGAACGGGATGCAGATGGACATGCCCTAGTCGTGCGCAATGGCAAAAGCCGTGAACGTACCATTCATACAGGTGCCGGCGTCCTCAAAATAACCGTACCACGGGTGAATGACAAGCGGACAGGGAAGCAATTTACCAGTGCTATCCTGCCTCCTTACATGCGGCGGACACCGCGCTTGGAAGAAGCGATTCCCGCTCTCCGTGTGGCAAGAAGAATGACGTTTGTGGTAGAAACGGCCGTTAACAGGCAAAGAATATGTCTACATCTGGGCAGACGGGGTACATTTCAATGTGTGTTTAGAAGATGATCGCTTCTCCTTTCTGGTCATCATCGGTGTGCGACCAGATGGGGTCAAAGAAGTGATAGCGATAGATGACGGGTATTGAGAATCGACCGAATCATGGCTAACCCTCCTGGTAGCCGTT
>PDQY01000030.1 GCA_002746795.1 Chloroflexota bacterium
TTTAGAGAACTTTGGTGCATTCGTCAATATTGGAGCTGAACGTGAAGGTTTGGTTCACATCAGCGAACTCAGCCATGACTACATCAACAATCCGGCAGAAGTCATTTCTGTGGGTGATGAGGTTCAAGTGCAAGTGCTTGGTTTTAACCGGCGCAAACGCCGTATTGATTTGAGTGTGAAGGCACTGCTTGAAAAGCCAGAAGCTGAAGAAACAAACGAATACGTCGGCAATGTGCAGGAGTTCCAGGCTGAAATCGAAGCTGAAGAAGATTTTGAAATGCCAAATGCCATGGAAATCGCATTCCGTCGGGCGATGGGTGACGATATGCCAATGCCCCGCCGCAAACGCAAACAAAACAAAAAGCGTCGCCGTAATCGTGAAAAATATCGTCGCCAACAAGACGATCTCCTCAGCCGGACACTTCAAGGCGAATAATAAATTTAAAGCCCCGCTTTGACGGGGCTTTTTTTATTGCTGCGCACTATCGCTTCTTGACAATTCAAAAGACGTTTTCCGGCCAATCAATCATCCAGGCAGTTAGTTTTTCACCCCGGCCAACGAATTCCACTCCTTCAGGAACAATCAGCAAGGCATTGGCTTGCACTAAAGAGGTCATCATATGTGACCCCTGGCTGCCTGTCGTAGTAGCCAGGTAATCTCCCTGTTGATTGCGGGAGACGACAGCGCGTACATAGCTTTCTCTGCCATCTGAGTGAATCACATCTTGTAAGATCACAGTGACTTGAGGACGCTCCACTGCGCTGTGCCCCGCCATTTTGAGAATGGCAGCTCTGGCAAATCTCTCAAATGAGACCATGGCAGATACGGGATTACCGGGCAAACCGATGTAAGGAATGCCAGCATAGGTACCAAAAGCCAATGGTTTTCCTGGACGCATACGCACTCGCCAAAAACCAACCTGACCATCGTGAACCAAGACGGATTTCACGACATCATAAGCCCCCACAGATACACCAGCCGAGCTTACGAAGAGATCAACATTGGCATCCAGCCCTTCTTGCAGTTTCTGGCGTACATCTTCTTCTTTGTCACGGGCAATGCCCAAGAATATCGGTTCTGCGCCTAAGGCTTTGACCTGGCTGGCTTGAGCATAGCCATTGCTGTTGCGGATTTTTCCAGGCTGCAAGGCTTCTTCAACTGGTAAGAGCTCATCACCGGTGGCTAATATCGCCACGCGAGGACGACGTATAACCTTCACTTTACTCCTGCCCAGCGACGCTAACACGCCAATTTCTTGTGGACGCAGCAGATGGCCTTGGGGCAAAACGGCCGTTCCCGCAAGCATATCCTCGCCAATCCCGCGCACGTAGTCACCCGGTTGCACCGCTCTGCGTATTTCTATTTGTTTGGGTAAAGGCCGTTCCTCATCCCGCCAAGGTTCACTCGTATCTTCCACCGGTATAACTGAATCGGCTCCTGGAGGTAATGGGGCTCCCGTCATAATGCGTACCGCTGTGCCAGTTGTCACCACAGTGCCTGACATCCTGCCTGCCGCAATATCACCCACCACATCAAGAGTGATTGGCGTTTGCATACACGCATTGACAATATCATCGGCACGCAGGGCATAGCCATCCATTGAGGAATTAGCAAATGGCGGCAAGCTGTCCCTGGCCACCACAGGTTCGGCCAGAACGCGGCCCAGCGCATCCAAAATCGGCACCGACTCCGCAGACAACACAGACACCCCAGCCAATACCGCTTCTAACGCCTCAGCAACTGTTAAATTTTCCTGACTGGACATGATACTTCCCGGGAGACCGAAAAGGTTTCAATCTCCATCAATGATTTTCTAACCCACCTGGCGTTATGCTATTGTGCCAAACGGCCGTCTAATTCCAACACCTCAGCCTCGCTCTGCATGGCAGCTAAAACATTGCCAATATGGTCCCACAATTCCAGGGCGCCAGCAAAACAGACACGGCTAAAGTCCTCAGTGACAGCAATCACATGATCCCGATCCACACCAGCAGCAAAGCGGCGATCCTTCCACTTTTTCCGTACAGATTTCAGCTTCACCTCCCGAATATCGCGGGAAGGCCGCACCAAGGCTGTGGCAACGAGTAAGCCCGTGATCTCATCACAGGCCAATAACGCAAAATCAATCGGCTGCGTACGCTCAACGCCAGTGCCTTCCGTGCAATGAGACAAGATAGTGCGAATTGTGTCCTCATCCCAACTTTGGGCACGCAAAATATCTGCCCCTTTGAGCGGATGCTCATCTAAATTGGGGTGAATCTCCCAATCAAAATCATGAATCAGACCCACAATCTCCCAATAATCCGCGTCTTGGCCTAATTTTTCAGCATACCAGCGCATAGCCGCCGACACAGCTAACATGTGCCGTCTTAAGCCAGCATCTTGTACATGAGCACACACTAATGTCCAGGCATCTTCACGTGTTTTATTCATTTCTTTTTGATTTCGGATTTTGCTTTCGTTGTTTATGACGAGAATATCGATGATTGCGGCGGTCTCGTCGGCTGCGACGACTGTTTGAACCTTGCTTCTTTCGGGTTTCAGGTTTTGGCTGGACTTGAGGTTTGGGTGCGACTTCTTCAGCCTCAGAAACGGCCGTTTCCTTAACCTGACCAGTGACACCAGATAGTGCCGCCTCAAGCCCGCAATCGCAGCCGCCACCTTCATGCCGGTCGCAGCCGTTTGCCGCTTTGTCTTGCAAGGCACGCAATTCATCCAGCGGTTCCAACTCGTGGCGGAAAACCTCTTTCCACTCGCCATCAATCACCACCACCACCGAATCTCGCAGCACCCGCACATCGCGCACCTTGCCTTCACCATAAGGCGTATCGACCATCTTCCCCACGCGGGGCAAGGTTTTCTTAGCCTCCACATACTGCTCATACTCAAAGACCAGGCAGCAGCGCAAGCGGCCACACATCCCAGTAATTTCCTGTGGGCTAAGGGAAACGCCTTGTTCCTTCGCCATTCGGATTGAGATAGGGCTAAACTCTGTCAGGAATGTTGAACAGCAGCGCGGCGCCCCACAAGCACCAAAGCCTCCCATGATTTTCGCCACATCACGCGACCCGATTAAGCGCATTTCCACTCGCGTGCGCAAGGATTTATTCAACAACTGTTTGAGAGGGTTGATATCTAAACTTTTATTCTCAGTGGTATAGTGAAATGTAACCCAAGAGCCGTCAAAACTGTATTCAGCCTTGACAAATTTGGCATCATTAATTTTCAGCTTACTTGCCGCTTCCCGACAAGAAATGAGGGCATCGAGTTCTTTCGTTTCCCAAACTTGTTTCATCACCAAATCACGCGGATTTGCTTTTCTCTGCACATAGCGCATCCCCTTTTGCTTATGCACCATTTCTGATGGCACATAAGCAATGATTTGGCCCAGCTGTTGTCCACGTTTCGTTTCTACAATGACATGATCACCAGCTTCCAGCTCACGATTATCCTTGACTTTAAAATGATAAAGTTTACCTAGTTTTTGGAAACGTATGCCCACAACATTAGTCTTTTCTGTGGCCATCACCGTCATATAGTCTCTCCAAGACCTTTTCCAGGTCGAATCTTTTACTTAATGAAAAGCCAGCCCAATGATGAGCTGGCCTCCCGTTTAGAACTATTTTACCGCAGAACGGCCGTTCCGCGAAAACTCAAGTCAGACAAATGCCCAGGCACCGCATACGCTTGTTAGCCAACCATATCAATTGGAATAAAATTGTCATCATGGCTGCTTAAATTTAGCACACTTACCCGAGCAGCAACATCCCTGGCCGTTCTTTTGATAGCTACAGCCGCTGGTGATTCAGGATGAGCCACCACAATCGGCTCACCGGCATCTCCCCCCACACGCACATTCGCTTCCAGCGGAATCGAACCGAGGAAATGCGAGTCATATTCATCAGCTAACTGTTGTCCGGCGCCAGTGCCAAAAAAGTCACCGCTCATATTCTCCAAAACACCCAAAATCGGCACATCCAGCTTTTCAAACATCTTCATACCACGCAGCGCATCAGTAGCCGCCACTTGCATCGGCTGCGTAATCACCACTGCCCCCGTCAGAGGCAGCACCTGCGCCAAAGTCAACTGCGCATCCCCTGTTCCAGGAGGCAAGTCAATGATAAGGTAGTCCAAATCACCCCAATCCACATCCGTAAGCAGCTGTTGAATAGCACTATGCAGCATAGGGCCACGCCAAATCAACGGCTGATCAGGCTTCACCATAAACGCCATTGAGATAAACTTCACATTAAATCGTTCGGCAGGAATCATCTTACGGTCACGGGGAGAAGGCATCTTGTCCACCCCCATCATCATAGGCACATTGGGTCCAAGAATGTCAGCATCCAGCAAACCAACCCTGGCTCCTTCCTGTGCTAACGCAATGGCCAGATTCACAGAAATCGTGGTCTTACCGACGCCCCCCTTACCACTGGAAATGGCAATTGTATTGCAAAAATTTTGGCCAATTTGGCCACCAATTCGTTTATCAGGAGGCACAGTTGCATCCCAATTAACAGTAATATTGCCAATACCTTCCACTTGAGCCAATGCCGCCCGCACATCCCCTTCCATCTTGCTTTTTAAAGGACAAGCTGGCGTGGTGAGCATGATGGTGAAAGAAACATCATTGCCATTGATTTCCAGATTGCGGATCATATTTAGAGAAACCAGATCACGATGCAACTCTGGCTCGATGACTGTCGATAAAGCCGCCATCACAGCTTGTTCAGAAATATTGTTTGACATATCACACCCTATTAAAGATAAAGAGGGACTGAAGGATTGAACCGCCTCCAGTCCCTTAAAATTTGTGTCTCAGTTAGTCATAACCTGTATTCCGTATACCAAAAACCGCTTACAGATTACCACTTACAAAATCAGTAATACTCACCCCGATACAACAATTGGCGTACTTTAGCTTCCTCAATGCGAGCTTCTTGTTCGTCAGCCTCGTCACCTTTTTTACGCTTCTTCCTCTTCTTGTTTTTAGAAGCAAAATCACGTGCTGCCGCTTCCGCATCAGCCTTTTTAGGGGCAATTTCACGCCAGTAACTGATAGGCTTACTCAATCGTTCTTTGTCATGAATATGAGCAGTGGTACGACTGTAACTGGCTAGTTCATAATCATGATCCATTTTGATAGCATCGAATGGACAAAATTCGGCACACATCCCACAATTCATGCAAATATCGATGTCAATATAGAACTGTTCTGGCTCCGGTTTAGGACGGCCGTTCGGCTGTTTGCCCCGTTGAATCCAGATACACTGCGGAGGACAAACCTTAGCACAAATACCAC
>PDQY01000012.1 GCA_002746795.1 Chloroflexota bacterium
CATCGCGTATGTTATGGGTAAAATCACACGCGGATTGATTTTAGATACATTTCCCTGTTCTTCGCTATACTTTCGTTGAGGCATATTGACTTGATGATTTGGAGACCTTTCCAGTCAATTTTGCCTCAACATTTCTAAACCCACAGAATTTGCTAGAACCAGATTTCTTTAAGAAAAGTGTTGCCTCACAGACTATCTTTCCGATTTCACTCCCTCTTTCCAGGCATCAAATACGCCAGCAAAGCATAAAACAAAATCACAGCACTAATAGAAAACAAAAGCGGACGCCATGCATGCCACATATACACCCAACCTGGCATCGGCTCAACAGCCTGCTCACCCACAGCATACTCAGCCACCGCCTCAAACACCGGCAGTGGCGTAAAGTCTGGCTGCATCATGCGGAAATAATACCAGGATTCACCCAGCTCCCAATCTGCCGGACGCTTAAAGAACCAGACATTGTTGACGCCCACCCAGGGCCATGCTTCTTGCTGACGTTGGAACGCTTCAACCGTATATTTCGCCTGTTCCGCCTCCGTCACGCGGCCAAAATTGGCAGGAATTTCCTCTGGGACAGTATTCCAGCCCATTTCACTAATCCAAATCGGCTTGTGGGCATCCCCGTTCTGCACCATCATATCGCGCAAAAGCAGATTGTGTGGATAGTTAATAACAGTGGGTCGTAGGCGCTGATCTGTAGCACCAGACCATAAGCCATATCCCTGTGCCGAAAACACATCAAAGCAACCACCTGCACCGGCGTTATACATGCGTTGCAAAAAAATCAAGTCATTCATGTGGCGGCCATCCATTGCCAGAGTTGGCGTTAGCGCTGCTGCTAACACCACAGCATCCGGATCCGCTTCCTTAATACGCTGATAACCTTCACACAACAAAGCGGTATACGCTTCAGGATTCACATCTTGCAGACCCCATTCTTCATTGCCATTGGGCTCATTCCACAACTGGTAGTAGCGCACCCGCCCTTGATAGCGCTCAGCCACAGCAGCCACAAAATCACCATAATCGGCCACATTGTCCGGCGGCGCCAGGGGACCAATGGTGTCCGTCAGCGCCCGTGTCCAAGAAGGCGGATTACTCAAGCGGGCGATAATTTCAATGTCATATGTGTCAGCCAGGTCTACAATTTGGTCATATTTGGCCCAGGCATCAACTGCGCCAATCGCAGCCATGTTCCGGCGATCCTCGAAATCACCTTTGCCATGCACTTCAATGTCTTCCCAAGCAAACTCCTGGCGAATGTGAGTAAATCCGGCATCATGCAAGAGCTGCATGCTTAACTCACGTTTTTCTGGCTCCACCTCTTGCTGCAAAAAGGTATTCACACCAAATGGGGAAACGGCCGTTTCTGGACCAAGCGCATCAACTGCCAAATCAGGCTGCGGGCGAACGGCCGTATTCAACCAATGCACCACACCACGCAGTTGCGCCGGCAGCGTCTCCTCACCAGTAAGGTCATACAAAGAACTGGCATGCGGCCACAAAGATACGACCAGCATCACCAAGGCCAATATCACAACCACCTTCTTCACAATCGATACATTCCACTTCGGCATAGGCACACCATTATACCCGTTTTTCATGTGGCAGAACCCGTAATCTGCCATCATCCACCAATCGTACATGCAACAAACAGCAACCCCATCACTCCCCGCCCCCACCAACTCAATCCACACGGCACGCCAACAACCTGGCCACTTTGCTCCATTTTCCATGATGCAGTGCGTCAAAAATATGCTACAATACACGCTATCATCTTTCCCATCGATATGATCTACACAAGTGAGGCGTGTGTAGGTTAAATCCATTTACAATCGCAAAGAAGAGGAGTATATGTTAACCGGAATCGAAAAATTTCTGTTCGCTTTACTAGTGCTATTCTCATTAGTTGCAACCTACTACACCTTTAGCCAAATGGTCAAGATATGGTTTCGAGGCCAAGGGCAGTTAAGCTACGATCACGCTGGCCGCCGCATATGGGATGGCATCTACGCCTTGTTCAGCCAGGGGCGCATTTTGCGCCGCCGTAAACTGGCCTCTATCTTCCATTTTGGCGTTGCTTGGGGCTTCATCTTTTACGGCCTAGTCAACATATTAGATGTCGCTGAAGCCCTCATCACAGGCTTCCACTTTCCCGATAACATCATCATCGACATCTACAACTTATTAGCAGATTTATTTAGCGTAGCCGTCCTGCTGGGCATTGTCTACTTCTTCTTGCGTCGCTTTGCCCAAAAAGACCGCCACCTCACCATTCGTGAAAACGTCCTCGTCCACCCCAAAGCCCGCGACCAGAACGGTGTCAATCGAGACTCCCTCATCGTCATCATATTCATCTTCATCCATGTAGGCAGCCGCTTGCTAGGCTCCGCTTTTCTCAACGCTGCAGAAGGCTTGGACGGGTGGGAACCCTTCGCCAGCCTCATCGCCAGCCCCATGACAGGCATGCCAGAAAAAACACTCATGTTTGGCTGGCATGTGACCTTCTGGCTGGCAGTCGGTTTGGTCTTGCTGTTCTTGCCCTACTTCCCCTACACCAAACACATTCACCTCATGGTTGGCCCCTTCAACTTCATGACCAATCCAGAGCGCAACTACCTGGGGCAAATGTTTACCCTCGACTTTGAAGACGAATCCATCGAGCAGTTCGGCGCCAACGACGTTTTTGATTTACCACAAACACAAATTGTAGACAGCTTCGCCTGTATCATGTGTAACCGCTGTCAGGACGCCTGTCCCGCCTACAACACAGGCAAAGAACTCTCCCCTGCAGCCATCGAGGTCAACAAACGCTACTATTTCCGCGAAAACAAAGCCGTTCTGTCTGCCGGTGGCAGCATGAACGGCAGCAGTGGCGAAGGCGCCGGTTTGCCACTCATGGGAACCATCCTCAGCGAGAGCGCAGTGTGGGCTTGCACAGCCTGTGGCGGCTGCATTGAAGCCTGTCCTGTAGGCAACTCGCCCATGCAAGACATCATGGACATTCGCCGGGATCAAGTGCTGATGGCCAGTACCTTCCCCGACGAACTCAAAGTCGCTTTTGTCGGGATGGAACGCACCGGCAACCCGTGGCAATCCACCGATAGCCGCATGGCTTGGGCAGAGCCACTGCCCTTTGAGGTGCCCACCGTCGAAGAAAACCCCGATTATGAATACTTACTTTGGGTCGGCTGTGCAGGTGCATTCAACCCAGATTCCCAAGAAGTCGTCCGTGCAGTTGCCACTATTTTGAATGCGGCAGGCGTCAGCTTCGCCGTGTTAGGTGAGTCTGAAACCTGTACAGGCGACTCCGCTCGCCGGGCTGGCAACGAGTATCTATTCTATGAAATGGCATTAGGCAATATCGAGACACTTAATGCAGCCGGAGCCGACAAGAAAAAGATTCTAACAAGCTGCCCCCACTGTTTCACCACCATCGGCAAGGAGTATGAAGAGTTAGGCGGCAATTACACCGTTTTCCATCACACACAAGTCATTGCAGATTTAGTAGGCAAAGGCAAGCTCACGCTCAACGGTAATGTTCTCCAGAAAACCACCTTCCATGATCCCTGCTATCTTGGCCGTCACAATGGCGTTTTAGAAGCGCCGCGTGATGCCCTGGCTAAAGCTGGCGCCACATTGCTAGAAATGGATCGCACTAAGAAAAACTCTTTCTGCTGCGGTGCAGGTGGGGCACAAATGTGGAAAGAAGAAGAACATGGCACCGAAGCTGTCAGCCTCAACCGCTTCAAAGAAGCCCATGAAACGGGCGCAGAAACGCTGGCTGTGGGCTGTCCCTTCTGCATGACGATGATGAAAGATGCCAATACAGAAGAAGGCGAGCCAATGGTGGTTAAGGATGTGGCGCAGATCGTAGCGGAAGCGCTTCAATAAAAAAGAGGTTTATCACATGAAAAAACTATTACTCATCGCTGCTCTCATCCTACTCACAACCCAAATAGCCACCGCGCAAGATGGCCCGATAAAAACTGGCTCGCCTGCAGAACCCGCCAGCATCACTGCTGATCCAACCTACGAAGAACAAGTCCTGGAAATCGTCAATCAGGAACGCTGGAATCATGGACAACTGCCGCCATTAAAAGGAAACCACTTGCTGGATAACGCTGCCGAAACTCACAGCACAAACATGGCAGTCCGCAACTTCTTCGACCACTGCGATCTAGATACAGGAGCTTCCCCCTGGAATCGTATTGAAGATGCTGGCTATAATTATTGGTATGCCGGTGAAAACATCGCTATGGGTCAATTGTCACCAGCAGAAGTAATGAATGCTTGGATGGACAGTTCAGGGCATAGAGCCAATATCCTTTCTACCGAGTTCAGAGAGATTGGGATTGGGTATTACTACCAGAGTAATGATCAAGCCAATGTTCGCTATGATTCCAATGGAGACTGTCAATCTGATGGCACGTATAGCGGAACATATTATCGTTATTGGACACAAAATTTCGGCAGCCGACATTCCGTTTACCCAGTTGTGATCAACCGTGAGCAATTTGAATCAGAAACCCAAAACGTCGATTTGTATATGTATGGCGACAACTGGGCCACTGAGATGCGTTTCCGCAATGAGAATGGGGCGTGGTCAAGCTGGCAGCCTTATCAAAGCAATGTGGCCTGGACGTTAAGCAGTGGGAATGGCACCAAAACGGTCAATGCTGAGATTCGAAATGGCAGCGGCACCGTATACGCCGCCAGCGACACGATTGAACTTAACATGGCACAGCCTACCCTCGTTGTTTCATCGAACGGGTTGGCTTTTGCCTTGCAACATGACGGCCCTCTTGCCCAAACACTCCTATTGACAATCCAAAACACCGGACAATCGCCAATGACCTGGAGTTTAAGCGGGGAAAATTCATGGCTATCAGCCTCAGCATCTAATGGCACCGTAGACCCGCACAGCAGCACAGTGCTCAACATCACTGCATCTCGAAGCGGACAACCGCCTGGTGTCCACACCGCAACCCTGACGATTGAGGCGGGTAATGCTGAAAACTCGCCACAAACAGTTAACGTGGTGTTTTTGATAACGGCTGAGCCGCCCGTATTCCTGCCTATGACAACCCACTAATCAAAAAGAGGTGGCTGGCAGTCCAGTCACCTCATCTAAATTTAGTTTGGGCCATGGAAACGGCCGTTATCCTGCCCCAGCCATCAATGCCACATCTAACACATCTTGCATCTTCTTCACCAAGACAAAATTCATATCCTGGCGTAATCTCTTGGGAATCTCCTCCAGATCACGTTCATTTTTATGCGGCATGACAAAAGTCTTAATGCCAGCGCGACGAGCCGCCAGCGCTTTCTCACGCACCCCGCCAACCGGCAGCACTCGCCCACGCAGCGTGATCTCACCCGTCATACTGACATCCCGGTGAATAGGACGGTTGGTGAACGCCGAAATGAGAGCCGAAGCCAGAGACACCCCGGCCGACGGTCCATCTTTGGGCACAGCCCCTTCAGGCAGATGAATGTGAATATCCGTTTTGTCGAACCGTTCGTAATCAATGCCCAAATGCTCAGCCCGGCTGCGCGTATACGTTAGAGCCGCTTGCGCACTTTCTTGCATAACATCCCCCAACTGTCCGGTCAGCGTCAAGCCCCCTTTGCCTTGCATCAAATTCACTTCAATAAACATAATTTCGCCGCCCGTAGCCGTCCAGGCGGCACCAGTGGCAATACCAACCTCATCTTCCTCTTGCAGCTCTTCCGCTAGGAATCGAGGTGGCCCCAGTAAATCACGCACACGTTTAGCAGAAACTCGACGGGGATAACGCCGCTTTTCCGCCACAGCACGAGCAATCTTGCGACATACATTCGCCGTTTCACGCTCGAAATTACGCACGCCAGCTTCCCGGGTATACTCACGGACAATCGCCTTTAAGGCATCCTCTTCAAAGCGAACCCCTTTGTCCTCCAAACCATGCTGAGCAACTTGTTTGGGCACTAAAAACCGGCGACCAATTTCCAGCTTCTCTTCTTCCAAATAACCAGTAAACTCAATCAATTCCATCCGGTCTTGCAAGGCATGGGGAATCGTGTCCAGGTAGTTGGCTGTGGTAATAAACAACACTTTGGAAAGGTCAAAATCCAGACCAAGATAATGGTCGGCAAAGGCATTGTTTTGTTCGGGATCTAAAACTTCTAGTAAGGCAGATGCTGGATCACCACGAAAGTCTTGGCCTAATTTGTCCACTTCATCCAACATAAAAAGCGGATTCTTCGTGCCTGCCCGCCGCATCGCTTGCACAATGCGTCCGGGCATCGCGCCAATGTACGTGCGACGATGACCACGAATTTCAGCCTCATCACGCACTCCACCCAGGCTAATGCGGATAAACTCACGACCTAACGCCTGTGCAATGGAGCGACCAATAGACGTTTTCCCCGTCCCTGGAGGGCCGACAAAACAAAGAATTGGGCTGCGCAATGTATCAGCGGCAATTTGCTTAACGGCGATGTACTCCAAAATGCGATCTTTTGCTTTTTCCAAGCCATAATGATCAGAAGCCAACACGTCAGCAGCATGACGCACATCCATGTTATCTTCAGATTCTTCCAGCCAGGGCAAGTTGAGAACCCAATCCAGGTAAGTTAGGATAATGCCCACTTCTGGCGACATGGGCGGCATGGCACTGAGGCGGCCTAACTCTTTTTCTGCTTTCGCACGTACTTCTGGCGGCAGTTCCTTTTGGGCAACCGATTCGCGCAGCTCATTGATTTCTTGGGTGAAAACATCAGCTTCACCCAACTCACCTTGAATTACACGCATCTGTTCACGCAAGAAATGTTCTCGTTGGTTCTTATCCATTTCTTGCTGAACTTGCATATGGATCTGGTCTTCCAGTTCCAATACATCGAGTTCTTTCGCCAGGGAAATGCTTACTTTTTGCAAGCGTGTGGCTGAATCGATAGTTTCTAAAATATCTTGTTTGGTGGCTAGCTCTGTGGTGAGGGTAGAGGAGATGAAGTCAGCCAACCAGCCCGGTTCTTCGATGTTAATGGCAAATGTGTAAGCATCTTCGGGGAGACTACGATTGAGAGAGACGACTTTCTCAAATAAGGTGATGACGGCTCGCATGAGGGCTTCGGTATTACGTTCCCATTCCACAGGTTCAGGAATGCGCCGGGCGCGTACCCGAATGTAAGGTGTCCACTGCGTGAACTCGATAATCTCAACCCGTCGCCGACCCTGAGCCAAAACGCTGGTGCTTTCATCGGGCATGCGCAAGGCTTTACCGATGGCCACTTCTGTGCCAACGCTAAATATGTCGTTGGCACCTGGCTCTACGATTTCCCCATCTTTTTGTGCCGCCACAATGATGTTTTCGTTGTTATTCACAGCGGCACGGATTGCTTCTAAGGATCGTTCCCGGCCAACAAAGAGGGGCGTGACCATTTGTGGATACAGGACTAAATCTCGAAGGGGCAAAAATGGAAATTCTACATATCCTTCTTCATCTTCAAGAATATTGGTTTCAAAGACTTCTTCTTCAAAACCAGGTATGCTGTCCATGAAGTCGGGATATTGGGCTAACTCAAAATCTTCTTCTTGTATCATCTCGTTTGTGTTTCTCAGGCAATCTGTTTGACATTGCTTGAGATGTTTTTTGTCCTTTGGGTTCAGGGGATTCTTGAAATGTTGTCCCTAAAGTAAATGTGATTTTAAGCTGTCCCAGCGATTTAGCAAGTCTCCAACAAAAATGATGGAGCCTGTGGCACAAATCAGGTCTTGAGAGGTTGCATTTTCCCAAGCGAGTGTGAGGGCATCAGCTGAGGAAGCAGCAGCCACAACCGCCCCGTTTTGTTCTTGAACTATTTGCGCCAGCTTTTCTGGATCGGAGGCACGAGGATGGGCAGCAGCAGCGGTAATGATGAGATCGGCAAAGGGAACTAGGGTGGCCAGCATGTCGGCTATTTTTTTGTCAGATGGCGCACCAAAGATGAAAATAAGCCGGTCGTAAACGTAATGTTTGGACAAGGCCTCAACCAGACGCGCAATGGAATCTGGATTATGGGCGCAATCGACTAGCAGGGTCGGGCTGTTTTCACTGGAATGGATGGTTTGCAAACGGCCGTTCCACACCACCTCCGCCAATCCCCGACGAACGGCCGTTTCATCCAGGTTGGGGAATTGTGAACGTACGACATTTAATGCCGCCAGGGCAACTACCGCATTTTGCAATTGATGGTCGCCAGCCAATGCCATGGGGTAACTCGTCTGGCTTGGAATGAATGAGGGCGCAGGAGATTGATCGATGATAAGCGCCTGACCGCCATCTTTTCTCTCACCATGATAACGCCATGCTGCAGAAACGGCCGTTAATGGCGACCCTGTTTCAGCGGCAACATCAAGAAGCCTGCTGATAGCTTCTGCTTTTTGCGGCGCCACCACCACCGGCACATTGGGTTTCATAATACCCGCTTTCTCAAAGGCAATCTCAGACAAAGTATCTCCCAACACATCCGTGTGATCCAGGCTCAAGCTAGTGATAGCACACACCAGCGGATTGACCAGGCGTGTGGCATCAAAACGCCCGCCTAGCCCAGTCTCCACGACAGCAATATCGACTTGCTGCTGAGCAAAATATTTGAGACCCAGCACAGTCATGACTTCATACCAGGTGACAGAGGAAATTGGGGAAACAGCTTGCCTTGAATCTAGCGAAACGGCCGTTTTTATCTCATTTATCCCAGATAAAAAATCTGCTTCCGAAATCCGACCATCCGCATCATCAGGAGTCAAAACAGAGACACGTTCACGAACATCTCGCAAATGAGGCGATGTATACAGACCCACACGCAGACCAGCTGCGCGTAAGCAAAAAGCCGTCATCGCAGCGACAGACCCCTTGCCCTTTGTGCCCGCAATGTGAACAGCTGGGTACGCATTTTGAGGGGAACCTACCCGTTCGGCCAGTTTTTGCGGCCGTTCCAAAATAAGCGCTTTGGCCGACTCCTTGTCCAGCGGTTTGCGCTCATAATCGATTAAATTATTGAGGAAATCAAGTGCCTCATCATAAGTTTTCAATGTTGTTTCACTCTGATTCATAAGGGCAATATTGTACCAGCATCAAGCAAAAATGGAACCGTTGACAAGGGTTTCAGGCAGGGCTACACTCCCACTTAAACCCAGTGAACAGTGTACAACCTTCAGCAAATACAAATTACTGCATCCTGTTTACTGTAAACAGCTCACCGCATACCGAGGCTTTTATGGATATCGTTGTTTTGATTCACTCACGACTTTCACAAACAGTCGTTTTGTTCTTCTTGTTTTTAGGGATTTGGGGCGTATACCGTGGCATTCGCCAATACCGCGTCAATGGCAGCTACATGGGTGCCCTGGTCATCGGGCAGGTTCTATACATCGTGCAGGGAACATTGGGTGCCATTTTATGGGCAACAGGGTATATCGGTGGTGTCTCCCGCCCTGAAATGCATATTTTGTACGGCTCTTTTGCGCTCGTCTTTCTCCCCTTCGTCTTTCTCGTTTGGCTAAAAGGAGACGACTCCAATCAGGCGCAATGGGTGTTGGCCTTCACCACCCTCTTCCTGTTTGGGATTGCCGAAAGAGCAATATCGACAGCATAAACCATCGTGACCATCTCAAAATTACTCCCCGTTTTCCCTGGGTAAAGAGCACTTGAAGCGCATCCTTCCATGCCGTCACCCATTGATAAATGCGCCCATAGCAGGTGCAGCAAACCATTCCTCCCCCGAAGGAGTCAATGTCTACGCCCAAAACCAACATTTCTCTAATGGTCAAATCATGTTTTCCAGCTACACTTAGTCCGTATCAAAATTAACACTGGACAAAACTGTCCGCAAAGGTGCAAGAAGATGAGCATCGACAACATTATTGAAGTAACTGAAGCAACATTTGATAAAGACGTAATTGAGCGTTCCACTGAGATCCCGGTAGTGGTTGATTTTTGGGCACCCTGGTGTGGTCCCTGCCGCCTTCTTGGCCCTTTGTTAGAAAAATTAGCAAAAGAGCCAGACCTCAATTTTGTGCTGGCAAAAGTCAACGTTGATGAGAATCCCGGACTTTCCATGGCCTTTCAAGTGCAAGGTATTCCAGCGGTAATCGCCTTTGTAGACAGTGAAGCAGTGAGCAGTTTCGTCGGTATGAAACCAGAACCCCAGATTCGAGAATTTATTGAGGAACTCATCCCCAGTGAGATCGATATTGCCCTGAGCGACGCTAACAGTTTGCTGGCAATCCGGCATTATCAAGAAGCAGAAAAGGCATATCGTGAGGTGCTGCGCCAATTCCCCGGTCACCAGACAGCGATGGTCAATATCGGGCAAGCACTCATTGCCCAGGGCAAAGGATGTGAAGCCGTCGGCTATCTGCAAGATTGCACTGATGGGCGAGCATACACCAGGGCTCAAAATTTGCTGCCATTAGCCAGGTTTCTCTGCAAAGCAGATACAACCTGGGACGACATGGATGAGATCGGCCCTCTAGAGGCCCAATACCGCCAGGCAGCCCACCTGCTTAAACGGGGAAACTATGCTGCCGGACTAGATGGTCTCATTGATGTGCTGCGTCAGGACAAAAAATATGATCGAGGCCGTGCCAAAGCTGTGATTCTGGCGCTATTTGAACTGCTTGGGGAAGGAGATGATCTCACGCAAACCTACCGGCGCGAGTTAGCCACTGTTTTGTTTTAAAAAATTGAAGGTTAAAGATTGAAGAAAGCAAGGCAATTTCTTCAATCTTTAACCTTTGTTCCTTCTAGTTCAACCTTTTTCCTACTCTTTTATCACAAGGGGAATATACAGATAATACTCCACGGCAACCACCTCTCTATCGAGGACAAAATCTTGTTGCAGTGGATTACCAGAAACGGCCGTTATCGTCACCGTCTTGGAAATGTAATCAGAGGACACAGGAACGGCCGTTAAGTCATACGTCCCGCTCAAGACCGACATCGCATACAAGCCCGTGGCCGCATCTGTATCAACCTGCACCCCCGTATCAGTGGCCACCACAGCTTCAAGCGGCAATCCCGTATCAACGGCCGTTACCGTTCCCGTAATCTCTACCGGTGTCTCCCCCTGGGCACAATGCGCACCCAAGCCACGCACCTCAATATCATCCACATGCCAGCCATCACGCACAACAGACCCATCTGAATGCAAACGGAAACGTACTTGAGCCTCATCCTGGTTATCCAGCATAGGCAACGTTAACGAGACCGCTTCCCATGAAGTGTGTGTGCCATCAAAACGGGCGACTTCTTGCCAGCTACCCCCATTGTCATCAGATACCTCCACTATGCAATAATCATAGCCAGATTCTGTGTGGCAAGTCTGCCAATAATTGAGTTGAACGCCTTGATACCCAGTTAAATCCAATGTCGGCGACGTTAGAGACACATCCTGCTGGTTCCCGTAATTCCCACCCGGGCTGTCTGTCCAACTGTGGCTATCGCTATGTGCGGCTTCGGTAGTAATCGCCCAGGGCGCGTCAGCTTGCCAATCCCCACTTCCCGATTCAACATCGTCACTCAACACCGAGCAGTAAGGATACAAAGTGAAATTCTGCTGCACAGTTTGAGAGTAAACGGCCGTTACCGCAGCCGTCGCCTGCCCATAATCAGATGATTCCGGCACAGCCCTTAATTGATACGTGCCGCTAATCACTTGCATATCATAAACACCATCCACGTCCGTTTTCGTCTGGAAAATCAAATCAGTTTGAATATCAGCCATTAACGGTAGCCCTGTATCCGCAGCCAAAACCTGTCCACGAATATGAGGTGCTGTGGCCGGGTCTAGCACATAGAAAAACTCAGCTGTCACCGGCCCCCAATTGCCATCAGCATCCTGACCGCGCACAAACACAATATGTCTCCCCGTACCCAGTCCTGTAGTCTCAATCACACCACGAGCAGACTCCACACCGGCATCAAAGCTGCCATCAACGGCCGTTAACGCCACAGCCACGGCTCCACCCGCCCAAGGCGGCACATCCACATACAACTCAGCCGCCGCAATCGCTTGAGTCGGTTCAATGCCATTCTGATTATTAAAGCGCGTGTCATCGAGGGATGCAGTAAGGGTAACGGCCGTTCCCACTGTCACACCATATTCACTCAAACGCAAATCCAAAGCATCAGGCCCAGAGGGCAGCATATACGGCGCCCTAGTCGTTTTAGCAGCATAAACCAACGCCTCTAAATTATCCGGCAAAATCCGATCCTCAAACGTAGCACAATCCTGGAAAAAACTCGTGCCCAACTCAAACGTATAAGCAGCTAAACCCAGTTCGCCATAAGCAAAATCATCCGTCGTACCATCCGTGAGATACAAACCAGCAGATTGGTCTGGCTCATAACCATTAAAATAAGCAAATTTCCGCCCAAGCGTTTGCAGCTCCAGACCATTCGGTGCCGCATCATAAGTGTGCCCCCAAGACCACAACACCAATTGACTGTAACTGTGTATGTCTAGGAAAATGCCCATGGCATCATCAGGCGCAGGATCAGTAATCAAATCTCCACGTTGATCCGGGAAAATACTGCGCACATAAGCCTCAATGGCCTCAGTTTCTGGTTCAGAAGCAGCACTTGGTCCCCGGTAAGTGCTATCACACTCATTGCCGCTAGAACACAGATTGTTACCACAACTGTTCCAATAGAATGAGAAATTCCGGTTCAAATCTGCGCCCCGATAGCTGGAAGTAGGACCACAATAATTTTGGTTTGTATTTTTCCGCCAAGAAGCCCCCGTCTCCGCATATTTGCGACCATCAGGATTAGCTTGCAGCAACAAATGCAACTCATGATAATCCAACAGCCAGGTCACATCAGCATTGCTGCCATAATTATCAACCATATACTCCGCAAAACGGCTGTTCAACTCAGCAGGAGTATATTCTCGGGCATGAACGGCCGTCATAATAAACAACTTCGGTTTGGGTCCCGGTATCTCTGAATTGGTTAACTTCAACACCATCAAATCATAACCATCTGAGCCTCCAGCCGTCATCTTGTCCCAAGAATCGCCAATATCTATCCACGAAGCCAGAGTTGGATTTTGAGCCACAATATCCTCAGCCATCGCAAACGTTTCCTCAACCGTACGATAGCAGGCATACCCAGGAATCCCAGCCACTTGATTGGGAGCCAGAACACGGGAGGCGTTATACATGGCCGTTAACTTCTCATCAACTTCCAAACGGAAACCAGCCGCTACCAGCTCATCATATTCCGCTTTTGTCACATCAATTACCAGATACCCCTCATCATAATGAACTTCCCAGGGTTCCTTACGCGCCGCCAATTGATTCACCATGTCCCGGTCATCAAAATAAGCCCGCACCACCATAATTTCAGGGGACAACACCTGCTCATTCACCGCAGGTGCAGACTGCGTCACAACCGCCAAAACGGCCGTTACACTTACAATCAATACGCTTAAAATGGTAACAAATCGTTTCATCAGCTTGCCTTCCTTTAATTGAACCCAAGTGTAATCACCAATCTCAAATCGTCAATCTGCAATCTTTTAGGTACCATTCCCCCATGAATCTCATCACCCTACAAAACGCCACCTACCACATGGGCGAACGCACCCTGCTTGACAACGTCAGCCTGCTCATCAACAGCGGCGACCGCATCGGCCTCATTGGTCCCAATGGCAGCGGCAAAACCACCCTGCTGCGTATCATCGCCGGACAAGAACCAATGGCAAACGGCAGCCTCACCGTCTGGGGCAACGTGCGCATCCAGTTCCTGCCTCAAGCCCCCATCATCGACCCAGACCTGACCGTTATCGAAGCCATCTTTCAAAGCAATGCGCCCCAAATGAAACTGCTGCTCGCCTACGAGCAAATTAACGCTCAACTACAAAACAAGCCAAACGATCCAGACATCCAGACCCAATTCGCAGAAATCACCACCCAAATGGATCAAGCCAATGGCTGGGCCGCCGAAGCAGCAGCCGAAACCATCCTCACACGCCTGGGCGTCACCAACTTCAACGCCAAAATCAGCACCCTCAGCGGCGGCCAACACAAGCGCGTTGCCCTTGCCCACGCCCTCATCAACCCCGCTGACTTGCTCATTCTAGACGAGCCCACCAACCACATCGACGCCGAAACCATCACCTGGCTAGAAAAACACCTGGAAAAACGAGAGGGCGGCCTGCTCATGGTCACGCATGATCGCTATTTTCTAGATCGCATCGCCAACCGCATCATCGATTTAGACCGCCGCCAACTCATCAGCTATCCCGGCAACTACAGCCGCTATCTAGAACTCAGCGCCCGCCGTCACGAAGGGCTTGCCAGCGCTGAGCGCAAGCGGCAGCAGCTTCTCAAACGAGAGCTAGAATGGGTGCGGCGCAGCCCCATGGCACGTGGCACCAAGCAAAAAGCACGCAAACAACGTGTGGCAGAGCTGCAAAAACTAAGCTTCGACCGCCGCGAAAAGCAGGTAGCCATGTCACTTGCCAGCCGCCGCCTGGGCAAGCGTGTGCTAGACGCTCAAAATTTGAGCAAATCCTTCGGTGACCTAACCCTGTTCGAGCATCAAGATTTCGAGCTAAATCCAGGCGACCGCATCGGCATCCTGGGACCCAACGGCGCCGGCAAAAGCACCTTCCTCAACGTATTGGCCGGCAAACTTCAGCCTGACAGCGGCAGCCTCAACTGGGGCGACACCGTCGTCCTCGGCTACTACGACCAGCAGAGCGAAGGCTTGCGCGACGACCAACGTGTGTTCGACTACATCGCCGACGCCGCCCCCCTCATCAAAAATGCAGAAGGCTACCGCATCGACGCCGCCCAAATGCTAGAGTGGTTCCTGTTCACTCGCCCCGAACAGCAAACCTACATCGGCAACCTCAGCGGTGGCGAACGGCGGCGGCTTTACCTGCTGCACACCCTCGTCACCCAGCCCAATGTCCTCTTCCTCGACGAACCCACCAATGACCTGGACATTCAAACACTGGCCGTGCTAGAAGAATTTCTCGACAATTTCCAGGGCTGCCTCATCGTCGTCAGCCATGACCGCTACTTTTTAGATCGGAATGTCGATTTTCTCATCCCGTTTGAGGATGGCATTGTGGGCACACGCTATCCCACGCCATATGAGTCGTATTGGCAAAAGCGTGAGAGTGAGGAACGAAATAGCAAACAGCTTACCGCAAACAGTAAACCGTTAACCAGGAAGAACAAACAGAGAACAGAAAAAAGAAAAAAGAAACTGACATGGCAGGAGAAACAAGAGTTAACGGCCGTTACCCACCGCCTTGCCGAACTCGAAGAACGCATACCCACCCTAGAGTCCGCCATGAGCACCGTCGGCTCAGATTATGTCAAATTACAAAACCTTGCTACCCAACTAGAAACCGCCAAAGCAGAGCTGGAAGAAGTAGAACTGCGGTGGCTAGAACTAACAGAAAAAGCAGAAGGATGAAACCAAAAAGCCAAAAGGCAGATAACCATTTCTACCCTGTGCCTTTGACTTCTACCCGAGGAACAGCTGCATTCACATAGGTTCACCTGATTTAGCGGCCGTTCCTCAACAGGAGCTTTTATGAAATCCCCCATTACCATCGAAGATATCGCCACCTACCCTTTGCCAGGAACGGCCGTTCCCGGCAGCCTGCAATTTAGCCCAGACAACAACCACATCACCTATCTCTGCAGCGATGAAGGCAGTCTGGTGCAGCAATTGTATGCTCTCAACCTGGAAAACGGCGACACACACCAACTCGTCAAACCGCCAGGCGATGGCGACACCGAAGAAAATCTAAGCCTGGAAGAAAAACTGCGCCGCGAACGGATGCGCCAGCACAAAACCGGCATCACCCAATACAGTTGGAGCAAAGATGGTCGTATCCTCATCCCCCTCCCAGGCGGACTTTTTGTGCAAAACAGCTGCGACAGTGAGTTACAGCAAATTGCAGCCAAAAGTGACCATCCCATTTTAGACGCACGTTTTTCGCCAGATGGCAAATGGATCGCCTACGTGCAAAACGCCGAAATCTATGTGGTACCCAGCGCTGGCGGTAACCCACGCCAACTGACCAGCGGCGCTCGTAGCCAGGGCAAAACCAACGGCCTCGCCGAATACATCGCCCAAGAAGAAATGGCACGGCAGCATGGCTACTGGTGGTCGCCAGACAGCCAATCTATCGCTTTCGCCGAAGTGGATGAGACCCACATCCCCGTCTACCGCATCATCCATCAGGGGCAAGACAGCGTGGGTGAAGAAGCGCAAGAAGAGCATCGCTATCCATTTGCAGGCAAAGACAACGCCAAAGTGCGTCTCGGAGTGATTCGCCTGGATAGCCGCTCCCCTACCTGGATGGATTTAGGCGACAACGATGATATTTACCTGGCGCGGGTCAAATGGCTGCCTAACGGTCGCCTCACCGCCCAAATCCAAAACCGCGACCAATCCCGCCTGGATCTCATCTCCTACGACCCAACCAACGGCACAGGCCAAACGCTACTCAGCGAAACCAGCGATGTCTGGATTAACTTACACAACCTGTTCCATCCCCTTAAAAACGGCCGTTTCATTTGGGGCTCTGAGCGCACTGGATTTATGCACCTATACTTGTATGATGAGCGTGGTGAACTACAACGGCCGTTAACCAGTGGCAACTGGCAGGTAGAAAGCATCGAGGGCATCGACCAGAAAAACAAACGCCTCTACTTCAGCGGTACCCTCGACAGCCCGCTAGAACGCCATCTCTACGTCGTAGACTTCGATGGCAGCAAGCCACGCCGTCTAACCGCAGAAGCAGGCAGCCACTTCGTCACCCTTGACCGCAGATTCAGCCAGTTCATCGACCTCTACCACAGCCTGACACAGCCCCCCATCATCAATCTGTGCCGCCTAAAAGATGGCAGCAGGCAGCGCAACATCTTCACCCCCAACGACCCCCGCCTGGAAAAGATCAATCTCCCCACGCCAGAAATCGTTGAACTCACATCACGCGATGGCATAACCCTTTATGGCATCCTCTACCGCCCACCCGCCACCTTTGGCACAGGGCCCTTCCCCACCATCGTAGCCGTGTACGGCGGACCACACGTGCAAGTTGTGGCAAACCGCTGGCTCAACACAGCCAACATGCGTGCCCAATTCCTGGCACAGCAAGGCTACCTCGTCTTCATGCTCGACAATCGCGGCAGTTCACGGCGCGGTCTCGCCTTTGAAGGCTGGATTCGCCAACGCATAGGCATCATCGAAGTGCAAGACCAAGTCGATGGCGTACGCTGGCTGGTCGAGCAAGGCCTCACAGATTCCAAACGTGTTGGCATTTACGGCTGGAGCTACGGCGGCTACATGTCAGCGATGTGCCTGGCTCAAGCACCAGACACATTCAAAGTGGCCGTATCCGGTGCGCCCGTCACCCACTACGATGGCTACGACACACACTACACCGAACGCTACCTATCCACACCGCAAGCCAACCCCACCGGCTATGCCCAAGGCAGCGTGATGCACCACGTCGATCATTTGAAGGGCAAACTGCTGCTCATTCACGGTCTCATCGACGAAAATGTGCATTTCCGCCACACAGCCCGGCTAATCAACGCCCTCATCAAAGCACGCAAACCCTACGACCTGCTCCTCTTCCCCAATGAACGCCACAGCCCCCGCCGTCTGGCTGATCGCATCTATTTAGAAGAGCGAGTACGGGATTATTTTAACGAGAATCTATAGTGGCCAGGTCTGCCTGCTGCCTTTTAAGCTCCGCTTAAGCTTCAATTTACATTTTTTTTACCTTTCAGTGTAAAAATTGGCATGTTTAAAATCTTATTTGTCAACTAGAGAGAAGGAATTGAGACAAATCTCTATCTCGTCCTTCTAACTCATTAGAGGTTAACCCTATGAAAAAAACTATTTCTACCCTTACTATTCTGATACTAAGCATGTTTGTTTTAGCCGGCTGTAGTGGCACCCTGGTTGAAAATCTGCCTATTGCTGACGCAGTCGCTGAGACAGTGGCGGAAACCACTGAAACCGTGGCTGAAACCGCAGCCGAAGCCGTCGAAGTCGTGCCGGTGACAGCACAAATGGATCCCCCTGCCCAAGATAAGTCAGCCCCGGCGAACAGCACCACCAGCATTAACCTGGCAGAAGCACAAGATACGCTCACCGCTTTGTATGAAACAGTCAATCCGGCTGTCGTCAACATCCAGGTAAAAATCAGCGCTGATGCTGCTATGGGTCAATTTGGCGGCTTTAAACTCCCTGAAGATTTTGAATGGCCAGAGGGGATGGATCCCCACAATATGGATCCTGACAATTTGCCCGAAGGCTTCAACTATGGCTACAGTCAAGGCTCTGGTTTTGTCTATGATAGCCACGGCCATATCATCACCAACCATCACGTCGTTAGTGATGCGGAAAAGATCACCGTCATCTTCGCCAACGGCATAGAGTTGGAGGCAGAACTCGTCGGCACAGACCCCGATTCTGACTTAGCTGTCATCAAAATTGATCCCAGCCAGGTCGCTTTAACCACTGTGCCTTTGGGTGATTCTGATCAGCTGAAAGTGGGTCAATTTGTGGTAGCAATTGGCAATCCCTTTGGCCTCTCTGGTTCGATGACAAGCGGGATCATCTCCGGTTTAGGTCGTACCTTACCGGCGAATGCAGCTGCGCCAAACGGCCGTTTCTTCTCCATTCCTGACATCATCCAAACAGATACCGCCATCAACCCTGGCAATTCTGGTGGTCCGCTGCTGAACTTGGATGGTCAAGTGGTTGGCGTCAATACGGCCATTGCCACTAACGATGGTGAATTTGCGGGTGTGGGCTATGTGATCCCAGTGGAAACGGTTCACAAAATTGTACCGCAGCTCATCGCCAACGGTGAAGTACAAAATCCATGGATCGGCATTTCCGGCCAAGAGATGAACAAAACCCTGGCTGAAGCGATGAATATCGATCCAAACCAAAAAGGGATTATGATTGCAGAAATCATAGCAGACGGCCCTGCTGCTCAAACTGACCTGCGTGGCAGCGAGCAAGAGATCACCATTGACGGATTCCCGGCATTGGTTGGCGGTGATATTATCGTTGGTATTGATAATTTAGCCGTTGAGCAATTTGACGACCTGCTCAGTTACATCGTGCAAGAAACAGAAGTTGGGCAAACCGTCACCTTGACAATCTTGCGAAATGGCAAACAAATCCAGATAGATGTCACGCTGGAAGCCCGGCCGTCTGAATAATCATTTCCTCCCCGCTTCCCGGAAGTGTAAAAACTTTCGGGAAGTTTTTTTTACCTCCAATTCTCAATCGTCTCCTTAATCGAAGCCACAAAATAATCGGCTGTCGCCCCATCCAAAATGCGATGGTCAAAGGTAAGAGTGACATATGCCATCGGCCGAATGGCAATGGCATCATCGATCACTTTGACGCGCTTCTCGATCATGCCCACACCTAAAATGCCACATTGAGGTTGATTGATGATGGGCATCGCAAACAAACTGCCAGATACGCCATGATTGGTGATGGTGAAAGTGCCATTCTGCACCTCGTCCGGGCGTAACTGCCTGCTGCGTGCCCGTGCGGCCAAATCGTTCACCACCCGGGCAATCCCCAACAAGTTGAGCGAATCCGCATGTTTGATCACAGGCACAATGAGGCCATCATCCAATGCTGTGGCCATGCCTAAATTGATGTCTCGCACAAGACGAATGCCGGCGTCAGTCCAGGTGCTGTTGACCAGGGGATGCTGTTTGAGGGCTTGCACGGTGGCGGTCACGAGGTAGGCGGTGTATGTGAGACGCACCCCATCGCGGGCAAATTGCGCTTTGTGGGCGGCGCGGTGTTTGGCAACGGCCGTGAAGTCAAACTCAAAGACAGTGGTCACATGCGGACTGGTGCGTTTGCTGCGTACCATATGTTCGGCGATGATTTGACGCATGCCGGTGAGCGGCACCACTTCACCCGCTTGAGGGGCGGACGGCAAGGGTGCTTGAGGAAATGGTGAATCTTGTGGCGCTGGCTGAATAACGGCCGTTTCCCTGCCTCTCTCTCTCATCTCCAAATAAGCCACCACATCCCGTTTCGTGATGCGCCCATCCTTCCCTGTGCCGGGCACCCGATCCAAGTCGATGTCATTTTCTACAGCCATACGCCCGACCACCGGACTAATCCGCCCCGTATAACGTCTACGCGCAACCTGCGGGCTGCCCTTTGCCCCCTCGGGTTGGGGAAAGGGAGGGAGGTGGGTCGCGTTAGCTTCAATGGTTTGAGTTGGCTCACTAGCCACACTGTCAACCGCTGCTGTCGCCTCTAGCTCTTGCGCCTCACTCCCGCTTGGCACAGCTTCACCGGGCTGGCCAATGAAACCCAACAACGTGCCCACAGCGACTGTAGTGCCTGCCGCCACGTAAATTTTTAGCAGCGTGCCCGCCTCTTCCGCCGTAGCTTCTGTCGTTACCTTGTCTGTTTCAATTTCCAAGACGGGGTCATACTGCTCCACCCGATCCCCTTCTGCTTTCAACCACTGAGCGACCACTGCTTCGATGATGCCTTCACCCATTTCGGGCATGATAATTTTTGTTCCCATAGTTCCTCGATTAGGGCATGGGGATTGGAGCATGGAGATTGGAGACAATCATCCCAATCTGTAAGCCCTACTTCCCATCTCCTATTGATAAAACTCCGGATAACTTGCCGGATCCACTTCATGCATCAACTCGTAAACCACATCAAACACATCTTGCACGTTTGGTTTGGAAAAGTAGTTGCCATCAGTGCCAAAGGCAGGGCGGTGTGGTTTGGCGGTGAGGGTTCGTGGCTCTGAATCGAGCCAATGGTAGCCACCCTGTTTTTCAATGACCTGCTGCATCATGTAGGCTGTGGCTCCGCCAGGCACGTCCTCATCCATGAACACGATACGGCTCGTTTTTTGCAAGGATTCCAGTAAACGGCCGTTTCTGTCAAATGGTAACAGCGTCTGCACATCAATCACTTCCAGTGAAATGCCAACCTCAGCTAACAACTCAGCCGCACTCAACCCCAGACGGCAGCCCGCACCATACGTCACCAACGTCACATCATCGCCTGGGCGCAGCAACATTGGCTCGCCCAGCGGGATGCGAATGTCGGCCAGATTGGCTGGCACCCGCTCCTTAAGCCGGTAACCGCTCAACACTTCCACGATGAGGCCCGGCTCCTCAGCTGCCAACAACGTGTTGTAAAAGCCAACTGCCTGCACCATGTTACGTGGCACAGCCACGTGCATACCGCGCAGCAAATGAACCACCGCCCCCATCGGCGAACCGGAATGCCAAACCCCCTCGAGCCGATGACCACGTGTGCGCACAATGACGGGTGCTTTTTGGCCGCCGGCTGTGCGCCAACTCACTGTGGCCAAATCATCTGACATGATTTGCAAGGCATAAAGCAGGTAGTCGAGGTATTGAATTTCGGCAATGGGGCGCAGTCCACGCATCGCCATCCCAATCGCCTGCCCCAAAATCGTCACCTCACGAATGCCAGTGTCTGACACGCGCAGCAGACCATACTTTTTCTGCAAACCAGCAAATGATTGATTGACGCCGCCCAACTGCCCCACATCTTCACCAAAGGCTAACACCCGTGGATCACGTGCCAAAATCGCATCAAAGGCTTGATTGAGGATTTTGAAACCGGGCAGCTGTGGTGCATCTTTTTCATAAACGGGCAGCAGCGGCACCACGTTGAGGGCAGAAATGTCATCCTCTTCTTCATGCAAATCAGAGCCAATGCGCTGGTTGTTCAGTTTGATTTGCCGTTCACGCCAAGCCACAAGCTGCTGCCGAGCTGGGCTGGGTTCATGACGGGTGAGGATGAGGGTATGGTGAACGGCCGTTAATATATCCCGTCGATATGGCGTCTGTTTTGTCAGCAGCTGGTGGCGCAAGGCAGCCAGCGCAGCCGCCTGAGCCGAGTTGGTCTCCACAGCCTGAATCAAGGCCAAAGCCTCATCCCGTTCAACAAAGAAGGGACGCGTAAACGCTTTCCACGCTTTCACCTTTGTGTTCTCGACCAATTTCTTGGCATTGCGCTCAATCTGATCCAGTTCGCCAGCCGTAGCCATGCGTTCCTCGATGATCCACTGTCGCATTCTCGCCAAACAGTCAAACTCGCGCTCAAACGCCATCCGTTCTTCCGACTTGTACCGTTCATGACTGCCCGAAGTGGAATGCCCTTGCGGCTGCGTGACCTCAACCACATGGACAATGGCGGGCACATGATCACGGCGGACAGTTTCGGCTGCTTTCTGGTAAGTCTCGATGAGCGCTGGATAGTCCCAGCCGCGCACCGTGTAGAGATCGTAACCTTCATCACTGCCTGGTTCCCGTTGGAAGCCACTGAGTACTTCAGAGAGATTTTCTTTGGTCACTTGATGCTCGTTAGGCACAGAAATGCCATAGCCATCATCCCAGATGGAGATGATTACAGGTGCCTTCAGTACGCCAATGGCGTTGACCGCTTCCCAAAACATGCCCTCAGCGGTACTGGCATTGCCGATGGTTCCCCAGGCAATCTCGTCACCGTGGCGCGAGAACTCGGTGAATTGGTGCAGCTCTTCCAGTTCGCGGTACAGGCGGGAAGCGTAACCCAGCCCCACCAGGCGCGGCATCTGGGAACCGGTGGGGGAAATGTCGGCAGATGAGTTGTATTGCTCAGTGAGGGGGAGGAAACGGCCGTTTTTATCCAAGCTCCTGGTGGCAAAATGGGCATTCATCTGTCGTCCGCCCGAATTCGGCTCATGGCGCACATCAGCGTGGGCATACAACTGGGCAAAATACTGCTGGATGGTGTTAATACCCAAGGCAAACATCCACGTCTGGTCGCGGTAGTAACCAGAGCGGAAATCACCCTTGCGGAACGCCTTCGCCAATGCAATTTGCGCAATTTCCTTGCCATCGCCAAAAATGCCAAACTTGGCTTTGCCGCTCAACACCTCCCGCCGCCCAATCAGGCTCGCCTGCCTGCTCTGCACAGCTAAACTATAATCTTGCAGCACCTCGGCTGGGCTTATCATCACCCGCGGCGACACATGTAAATCAGCTTCTTCAGCTCCCTGTTTTTTATCTGCGTCAATCATGTGAACCTCCAGTTCTCGATGAAAGACAAAGAACCAACGACAGACAATACGTCATTTAGCCTTGGTCATTGGTCAACAAAAACCATCATCAACTTACAACATGATCAATGTGGCGCAAACAATCGATGGGGAAAATGGCTCATGCGCGTTTACCTCCGTTCAGTGGATTTGTGGGATTGGGAAAACTTCTCAGTATCAGGCAAAGGAACTCAGTTCCTGTTTCCGGGAAGCGCTATTTGGAATTGTTTGCTTAGGAACAGAAATCAAATAACACGACAAAGTCACTTCCTCACCGTTCCTTGAAACTGACAATGCCATTCCATATTTTATTTCATCGTCAGTCCTTAGTGGGAAAGAGTATCAATTCCGCGTCAATTGTATGGATTATGGCTAGCGAAGCAACTTACGACAATCAACCCACAAATCGGGGGGTAGCGCGGGGCATGGCATTCAAGATGGCGTGTCATACCGGCACGCCCACAGTCCAGGCTGGCTCACCCGTCGATGTGCTTGGTACAAATTTGTTCTAAACTAAACACGTCGGCATCCCATTCATGAGGTTTCATATGAACTATATAAAAAGATTCGCTGTTCTAACTATTTTCTTGTTTTCTCTATGAAGGGGAAGAGGGCAATCATGTCAGCCTCTCCCCCGTCATATCTGGTGACGGAAGTAAAATTGCTTTTGTTTCATTAGCTTCCAATCTAGTCCCTAACGATTCAAATGAAAGATGGGATATTTTTGTGCGGGATATAGATTCGGTGTGGGATAATTCGTAACTTTTGGTTATACCTCTGTTAATCTCGAACAAGCGGTGTTACCGTGAAATTGTCAAACTGAATCTGCACGCCGCCAAAGCCTAACGTATCCACCAAAAGACCAATATCACCCTTTGAGAAGGTATTGTCCGTCACCCGCCCTACTTCCTGATCATTCACGTAGAAAATCATGTTGCCACCCTCAGCATTCACTCGCAGGACGTTTGTCCGATCCGCGCCTTTATTAACTGCAGGTGACTCAAACCAATGGTCGCTGATCAATGGCTCTACTTCAGTTCCCCCACCATGATACCGGCCAATCCAAACGTAACCATCCCCACTGATTTTGAAAGTGTAGAAATCATCCTTGTCATCATCTAAACGAAATACCATGCCGTACCCGTTGTTATCCGGTCCAGATACCTGGGTGGCTTCCACCTGGTATACGCCATCAGCAAAGGATTGCCCGGCCGTTGTCCAAATGGTGGCATCATCTGCTTCCACCAGCATGTCATAGACACCATCAACAACCTGCCCCACGGCACCAGCATCATTGCCAGTACGCCAGTTGCCGGGCTCGTCGAAGGTTTCTTCATAAGGTTGCTCGCCGCCGCAAGCTGTCACCATTAAAATGATTAGTAAGGTAAGAATGAGGATTCCGTTTTTTCGCATGTCGTTTCCTAAAATTGAACCGCAACGGCACATAACCTGGCCTGTTGAGCAGGGCACGCGGACGGGTATCCCCCTCCTGGCGCAGATTCTCACCTATTGACGGTGCTTGAAAATGTAAACGCCATAAGTGTAGACAGAACGGCGCTGTTTTGCCAGTGGTTGCCACATCTACTCAATTGTCTCTCAGGAGATGCACTCGTTTATGTAAAACACAAAAAGAAATTTGACGAAATGGAGGATGGTTTTCTGTGTTTTTCTTCAGAAAAATGGAAGAATCATTGTTTTCTGAATTCAAATTACTGTCTCGTTTTAACCTATCAGGTAAAATAGGAGGGTTAAATGAAAAAAACAGTGAGAAAATAAATGAATGAAGAACACATAGAAGAAACACCAGAAACGGCCGTTACCCCACAAACTGATCCCGATATCGCTGAACCCGACAATGCGTTACCCGAAGTGAGCATGACAGACTTGCCTGATAGTTGGCAAGCTGCTGCCGCCCGCGCAGGCTGGACCGAACTGATGCCTGTGCAAGCCAAAGCAATGCCCTACATCATGGCTGGACGCGACTTGATGGTACAAGCACGCACCGGCAGTGGCAAAACGGGTGCCTTTGTGATGCCGATTCTAGAACGTATCAACCCACTCCAGGCTAACTGCCAGGCACTCATTTTAGTGCCAACCCGCGAATTGGCTCTACAAGTTACCAAAGAAGCAGAAACATTATCCGGCGGTGAAGGGCCGCGGGTGGTGCCAGTGTATGGAGGCACCAGCTACAAGAAGCAGCTCAAAGCCTTTCGTGAAGGCGCTCATCTCGTCGTGGGGACACCGGGACGCATCCTCGACCACCTAGGGCGTGGCACGCTCAAACTCGATAATGCCCAAATTCTTGTCTTTGATGAGGCTGACCGGCTGCTCTCCATGGGCTTCTATCCCGACATGCGCGACATCCAGCGCTACTTACCCAGTAAGCTCGATGCGTTCATGTTCTCAGCCACCTTCCCGGCCACCGTGCAAAGTCTGGCACGCCAATTCCTAACTGATCCAGATTTCTTGAGCCTGAGCCGAGATTCCATCACCGTGGCCGATACAGAACACATCTTTTACAACATTCCCGCCATGGACAAAGATCGCGCCCTCATCCGCGTGATTGAGTTGGAAAATCCCACTTCGGCATTTATATTTTGCAACACCAAAGCTCGCGTGGAATACGTGGCGACTATCCTCAAACGCTTTGGCTATGACGCCGATTTACTCACCTCAGACCTGAACCAAAATATGCGGGAACGGATCATGGCTCGGGTACGTCAAAGCCAACTGCGCTTTCTAGTGACAACGGATGTAGCGGCGCGAGGCATCGACATTCCCGCGCTCTCCCACGTCATCCAATATGAGGTGCCAGAAGACCCT
>PDQY01000031.1 GCA_002746795.1 Chloroflexota bacterium
GTATTTCTAAGTGATACGGTGAACATGTTCGAGTAGTTCTCGAGCCTTTACTAGCTAGGCGAAATCGGTGTGATTCCGATACTGTCCCGCAACAGTAATGAGTTTTGTCTCTAGTCTGGTCGCCCTAGTTGTAAAGCCAAGCCACTTACGAGGATAAGCAGGCTGAGTTTAGACTTATCCTGCTGCCTTGGTCTAGGAGGAAACGATGGACAAGACAGCATTTCCCTCAAAAATAACCCGCCGTCGATTCATATTTGGTATTGGTTTAGCCGGATCAGCAATCGCCCTAGGAGCTAGCGGTTGCGCTACCGAGAAAAGCCCCGGTACAGCAAGTAGTTCAAAACCTGGGGATAGTAGTTCAGAAGCCGGTGGTGGTTCCGAGAAGAAGATTCTTCGGTTAACCACCGGTTTTGCGATTAGTAACCTAATACCTTCTAAAAATGGGTTTTGGGGTAATGAATTTGGTTTCTCAGAATTGTTACTGCGTCCGCAACCAGACGGTAACCCAACTGATTGGATTTTACAGGAGGCTGTCAGTAAAGATGATTTGACTTGGGAATTAACCCTCAAAGATGGAGTTCATTTCCAAAACGGTAATCCATTAGGTGCTGAGCAACTAGCTAAGCTAATGAATTATCAGATTGAAAATACTGATTCTGTTAAAGGTGTTCTTAGTGGCGCTAAAGCTACCGCTGAGGGTGACAAAACTGTGATTTTGAAGACCAAGAACCCGGTTCCTGATATGCGTAATATTTTATGCGATGAGGCCTACTTCTTGATGTTTGATTTGCCGGCATATCTGGAAACAAAAGACGATAATGCCAAATTAATAGCAGCCAAGATCTATACCGGGCCTTATGTACCAACTGAAGTTAGTGATGAAAAACTGGTAATGGTTGCCGACGAGAATTATTGGGGCGGCAAAACTGGGCTTGATGGTGTAGAGGTACGGTTCGTCTCCGATGCTGGGGCACGACTTCGGGCAGTACAAAACGATGAGGTTGATATTGCACTTTATCCACCAACCCAAGCAGCCCAAACACTTACCGATGACCGGGCTAAATTCAATCTAGGTGAAGCTGGCGGACCAACTTTCTGTTTCTATATGAATGAACGAAAACCAGTATTTTCCGACCCTAAAGTACGTCGGGCAATTTTACGTATGATTGATTACAAGGTCTTAGCTGAAGATGTTATGCAGGGACTTTATGAGCCGTCCTATTCTTTCTATGATCCGAAATTGTCCTATTCAGTTGAGATTTGGAAAACCGATAATGCTGAAGCTGAAAAACTATTAACTGAAGCTGGTTGTAAAAAAGAATCTGGGGCTTGGAAATTACCAGATGGTTCCCCGTTAACTTTTGAGGTAATGACTTATCCACAGCAACCAGATTCTGATGCCTTAGCTTTAGCTATCCAATCTCAGATGAAGAAACAGGGTGTAGAGATGAGTATCAAACAGGTGCCATCTATTAGTGAAGCCCTAGCTGGTAATGATTGGACTGCTGGGATGAGCGCAAATGGCACTTTGTCATTTGGTGGTAGCCCAATTTCGCCGTTGAAACGTGGTTATCACTCTAAAGGTGAGCGTAATTTCTCCAAGATCAACGATCCTGAGCTAGATGCCATGATCGAAGAGGTGGAAAAAACCATGGATAAGCAAAAGTCTGATGATCTGCTGCGTAAAATCCAAGAACGGATTGGTGAATTCGGCTATAACGGTTACACCGGTCGGCGTCGCCCTGGTGTGGTAGTTGGTAAACGGGTACCTAATTATCAGCCACAACATGCTCTGATTTGGGTTGATTACAAAACCTCAATCGGTTAACAACTAAATGAAAACACTCAGACGATTAGGGCAAGGCCTGATATCGCTGTTTGTGGTCAGCGTCGTTATCTGGTTGATGATGGCGCTGGCCCCCGGCGATCCGGCAATGCGGATTCTGTTAGCTAGGGGAATCCGGGAACCTTCCCCAGAACAAGTGGCTGCCACCCAGGCTGAATTGGGGTTAGATTTACCGATGGTTCAGCAGTACTGGAAATGGATAAGTGGTTTACCGACTGCTAATTTTGGTGATTCTTGGACTACTGGCCGACCAATTGCCACTGAATTTCTTGATCGGCTGCCAGCAACCCTGATATTGACCCTAGTGGCTTTGCTATTAGCTATTGGGCTGACCCTATTGTTAGGTATTCCAGCAGCACTTTGGGCTAATCAGTGGCCCGATAGAACATCCCGAGTGCTGTCCCTAATCGCATTAGCTGCCCCGTCTTTCCTAATTGGAGTGTTACTAATGGAAGTAATTACCGTCCGGATGGGATTAGGTCGGGTGTTAGCTGATGGTACCTGGGGCACAGTCTTCCTACCGGCGCTGACCTTAGCCTTAGGACCGGCAGCTGCTTGGTCTAGATTGCTGCGCACTAGTTTGCTAGAAACCGCCAGCGCTCCTTTCCTAGCGGTAGCTAAAGGCCGGGGAGCTAATACCCGTTATTTGTTGACTACTCACCTACTACCGCATTCGGCACCCCCGATGTTGACCGTAGTGGGATTGAGTACAGCTGCCCTATTAGGTGGGGCGCCAGTAGTGGAAACTGTGTTTACTTGGCCTGGGGTTGGACTATATGTCGTAAAAGCCATTGAGGTACGAGACCTACCAGTAGTAGCCGACACCACCATGTTTGCGGTAGTGGTTTACATCTTGGTTTCTTTCCTTACTGATCTGATTTTAGAACGTATCGAACCAAATTGGGATCCAGAGAAATGATCAAACAACTTTGGGCCCATTTTGAAGGCCGAATCGGGATGATAATTATCATCGGGTTAGCAGTTTTTCTGCTACTTGGTCCACTAATTAGCCAAAACCCAGATGATACTGATTATTCAGCGATGCTTGCTGCACCTAGTTCAACCCACCTATTGGGAACTGATATGGCTGGTCGGGATCTATTTGCCCGGGCTATCGCCGGCGGCACAACCTCACTGGGAGCAGCCCTATTAGTTTTTGTAATCACCTCAATAATTGGTCTAATAGCTGGGGTGCTGGCAGCCACTATTGGTGGCGTTGTTGATGTTTTAATCTGTCGGCTAATAGATATTATGTTGGGATTACCCTCCCAAGTATTAGCCCTAGCCATCGTAGGTTTATTGGGGCCAAGTTTCGCTAATTTGGTATTGGCGATGTCGATTACTGGTTGGGCGTCCCTAGCTAGGTTGGCGCGTACTTGTTCGTTGGGTAGTTCTAATGAACCGTTCGTGATGGCAGCCCGAATGGCTGGGGTTCGAGAATGGCGGATTTTGCTGGAACATATTGTTCCGATTGCCTGGTCGCGGGTACTGGTGATGGCTACCTTACATATTGGTTCCACAATTTTAGTGCTCAGCGGGTTATCGTTTTTAGGGTTAGGTGCCCAGCCACCAGCCGCTGAATGGGGCAATATGTTATCCCAAGCCCGAGATACTGCCGCCTATGCCCCTTGGCAACTAGTCGGGCCCGGTGTTGGGCTATTCCTATCCATCGCAGCAGCCAATCTAATCGCTGATGCTTTGCGTGATATAACCGGAGTGCAAAGTGATGTTTTCTAAAACTGCGATAGTTGAGCCTGAAGCGCCACTAATTGAGGTCAAAGATTTAACTGTTAGCTACCCCAATGGTTATCAGGCGCTAACTAAGGTCAATTTAGTGGTTGACCAGTTAGCTACCTTAGGTTTAGTAGGCCCATCTGGTTGCGGTAAATCAACCCTGGTGAAAACCCTATTAGGGCTATTACCTAAGGGCAGCAAAATTAGTGGTTCGGTAAAAGTGGTGGGTATTGATATTTTGACCGCTGACGCTGAACAGATCCGGAAAGCCCGGGGTTTAATAGTTGGTTATATTGCCCAAGACCCGTTTGCAGCCTGTGACCCGATGCGCCGAGTTGGGCATCATATTGAAGCTGCTTGGAAGATGCACCAGTTACCGGTTCCGGCCAATGCTGCCCTAGACCAGCTCAACTCGGTAGGTATTGAAAACGCTGCCCAGCGGGTAACTGATCGGCCGTTTGCTTTTTCTGGTGGAATGTTGCAACGGGCCTCAATTGCCGCCGGCACAGTTCATCAACCTCAACTAGTGCTAGCTGATGAACCAACTAGCGCTTTAGATGCTGAACTAGCTGGTGATGTCTTAGATCTAATTGACCGACGCTCTACTGGTTTGTTGTTAGTGACTCATGATTTGGCTTTAGTTACTGGGCACTGTGAACAGGTAGTGGTGATGAGCGCTGGGGAGATTGTAGAGCGTGGACTAACTAGCCAAGTATTAGCTGACCCGAAAACCGCGGCTGCTAAAAAACTAGTCGCTGCTTCCCCGAAACTTTCTGGTAAGAAAACCCAACAACGCGCTCGGGGTCAGTTAGTTATTGAAGCCAGCAAGTTGAACCATAGTTACGCCACCCAGGTACTCTCCAACCAAGATTTAGCTGTTTATGCTGGCCAAATAATTGGTATCCAAGGCCCATCTGGTTGCGGTAAATCAACCCTGTTACGGATGATTGGTGGATTGGAACAGCCAGATGAAGGCACTATTAGGTTCGTTGATCGACAAGGAGTTAAACATCGCAATAGGCCACGTGGTTTCGTAATGCCAGTTTTCCAAAACCCGGTTGGTTCACTATCGCAACGCTGGCCAATTTGGCGTTGTTTAGCCGAACCATTACGCGCTGCCGGCCAACGAAAATCAAAGACTGAATGGTTGGATTGGGCCCGCCAACAACTGGACGCTATTGGGTTAGCTGAAACCCTTGCGTTGCGTAAACCTCGACAGTTATCAGTGGGGCAAGCTCAACGGGTAGCTATTTTACGTGCCCTAGTAGCCGACCCGGCGGTAATTTTAGCTGATGAGCCTAGTGCCAGCTTGGATGTAGTTAGCGCCAAACTGATCTACCAGATGCTTTCCAAAGCAGCCGATAACGGCACCGGCGTAGTGATCGTAAGCCACGACACCACCCGGTTAGCGACTGTGGCAGATCGCATTATCTACCACCATAACGGCTGTTTTATTGAGAGTTGAGTACTTGAGTTTTTGCTTCGTTGTGGTCTAGGAAAAGGATGCCAACTACCACTGCGCTACACCAACCAGGAGTGGCGGCTAGGACGTCTTAGTGGATAGTTGTCGCAGGATTGCGATACTCAAGAAGATAGACCCGCTAGACAGATAGTTTAAAAGCTGCAACCCATCCACACTGATCACTCAATTGGGGACATGA
>PDQY01000032.1 GCA_002746795.1 Chloroflexota bacterium
CCTTGCCATTAAACGTTGGCTCCGCAAACAAGTAAAAAGGCACCCGTCCCGTCCCCGTAGCCACGTCTAGTAACAGTGGAGTTGGATGCATGGGCAAATGTTGCAAATACGGCTTAATGACAAAAAAATGTTCCGCATCAGCATCAAATTCCTTAATACCATCATATTTATGCGCTGTCACGTCATACAACCACACCACCATCGACCGCCCCAAATAGACACCTTCCGTGATCACCACCAGCCAATACACCAGAGCAGCCACAGCAGCCATGAGCAGTACCGCAAGAAACAGCCAAATGATTGTCATAACAGATGACCAATGGCCAATGGCCAAGTTTTGTGAGCTTGTGGGGCGTGCCTGAAGGATGACATAAGCTAAATTGTAACAATGAAACCCTAAGCAGTCATCTCGCAATCATGATGTCTAAGTCGTATGTGCTTTAGCGCATAAAAACCCGCGCACTAAAATGCGCACGACAAACGTTTATCATACATGCTGTTGACAATTAGTCATTTTTATCTCGCTCGTGTGTGCTATAATCCCTTCTGTTCACCAATTACCATTCCCGGATGACCGATTACCGGTTACCGCTTGCACAAAACATGTCAACAACCTACGCCATCATCGACGTCGAAACCACCGGACTAGACCCCCAAAACGATGCCCTCATCGAAGTGGCCGCTATCATCCTGCGAGACAACGATATCCTCGAAGAATACAGCACCCTCATCAACCCCCACCGAGACATTCCCGAATTTATCACCCAACTCACCGGCATCACCAACGACATGGTATCCAATGCCCCCAGCATGTTTACCGTGCGCCCCAAACTACGCGACGTGATCGGGGATTGTGTGCTGGTAGGTCACAGCGTCGGCTTTGATGCCGCCTTCCTGGCCGAAGAACGAGTCGGCCTTGGCAACCATCGTATCGACACCGTCACCCTCGCCTCCATTTTGGTGCCAGAAGCAGGACGATACAGCCTGGAAGCGCTGGTAGCGCACCTCGACTTGCCTGACCCCCACGATGGCCAAACCCACCGTGCTTTAGACGACGCCGAGCAAACGGTCGAATTGCTCCTGGCGCTGCGTGAGCGAGCCTTGGCACTCGACATGTGGCAGCTGGAAGAAATTGTGATGGCAGGAAAACGTATCGCCTGGCCAGAAACCCTCTTTTTTGAAGAAATGTTAGCGCACAAAGCCCAATTTGCCTTCAGCCGCAAAGGGGGCAAAAAAGGGAACATCCACCACCTGTTCAACCCAGAGCAGCCTCGTGGGCAAGCATTAGCCGAAGCAGAGAAGCCAGAAGCGCTGCCCGTCGCGTTTATCGCAGGTATGTTGGAACCAGGGGGCAACTTCGACCATACTTTTCCCAATTTTGAGCATCGTCCGCAGCAGGTAGAGATGCTCACGGCCGTTACCGAAGCATTCAACCACGGCGACCAGACCATCATCGAGGCCGGCACAGGGACGGGAAAAAGTATTGCCTATCTGCTGCCTGCTGCTTTTTGGGCGCACCAAAACGGCCGACGCGTAGTTGTTTCCACCAACACCATCAATTTGCAAGATCAACTCATCCACAAAGATCTACCCGAGCTGCAAAAAGCACTGCCCTTTACATTGCAAACGGCCGTTCGCAAAGGACGCAGCAACTACCTCTGTACCCGCCTCTTCAAACAGCTGCGTCACAACGGCCCCAGCAACGCCGACGACATGATCATGTTTGCGCGAGTGCTGCTCTGGCTGCCCACCACCAACACCGGTGACGTGAGCGAACTTGTCGTGCGCACCCCCGGCGAACGCCTGGCCTGGGGACGCATGAATGGCGAAAACACCGTCTGCACCAACGAGACCTGCACCCAAGAACGCTGCCCCCGCTACATCGCCCAACGCCGCGCCGAACAGGCGCACATCGTCATCGTCAATCACTCCCTGCTTTTAGCAAACATCTCCTCTGGCAACCATATCCTGCCCCACTTCAAAGATTTGATTTTAGACGAAGCGCATCACCTGGAAACGGCCGTTACCGACGGTCTCAGTTTCCGTGCCGACAAACGCCTCCTGCAAAACACCCTTAGCGAAATTACACAGCCCAAATCAGGCATCCTGGGGCAGCTAGAAAGTCGCGCTCGCGGAGTGCTGCCTCCTGAAATCTACAGCTCCATCCAAACCTACATCACCGCGATGCGCAACGAGGCGCAAGAAGCCAACTTCGTCTTAGAAGAATTTTTTGCCACGATAGGCTACTTCCTCAAAGACCACGTCAATCGGCGCAGTCAATTCAGCCAACAAGTGCGGCTCGTCCCCTCCATTCGCAGCCTACCCGAATTCAACGAAGTCGAACTAAGCTGGGAAAACCTAAACAACCACCTTAAAGTGCTGGGCAAAGCATATGAAAAACTGTCCAACGCATTAGAAGATGTCATTTACAACCACGACATTCAGGATGGGGAAGATTTAGTAAGAGCGTTGAGCGGAAACGGCCGTGAGCTAGAAGAAACACGTCAAAATCTCAATCAAACATTAGTCATGCCCCAAGCTGAAATGATCTACTGGGCAGAACACTTCAAAGATCGCATCTCCCTACATTCAGCTCCCCTAAACGTGGGGACACTGGTAGAAGAACACATCTTCGAGAAATTAGAGACCGTCATCCTCACATCAGCAACCATGCGCACCGCAGGCGCTGGCAGCTGGCAAGAAGCCACCTTCGATTACATCCGCAGCCGTCTCCACGCCTATGAAACCACTGAACTGGCAGTCGGTTCCCCTTTCGACTACGAAAACTCGGTACTTCTCTACCTGGCCTCCGATATGCCCGAACCTAATCAACCAGGCTATCAACACTACTTAGAAAATGCCATCACCGATGTCGCCCTCGCCCTCGGGGGGCGCACCATGGTTCTCTTCACCTCCTACAGTCAGCTCAACAAAACAGCAAAAGCCATCGAACACACCCTGACAGACAACGACATTATCACCTTAGCCCAAGGAGGTAACATGTCGCGCCAGCAGCTTCTAGCCCAATTCAAACAAGAAGGCAATCGAGCTGTCTTGTTAGGCACCCGCTCCTTCTGGGAAGGGGTTGACGTGCCAGGCGACGCCTTGCAATGTGTCATCATCACAAAACTCCCCTTTGACGTTCCCTCCGATCCAATCTTTGCCGCCCGCTCTGAAACCTTTGATAACTCATTTTTCGAGTACTCCGTGCCCGAAGCAATCCTGCGCTTCCGTCAGGGATTTGGGCGCTTAGTACGGCGAGGCAGTGACGAAGGAGTTGTGGTTATTTTAGACAAGCGCGTTCTCAGCAAAAGATATGGGAAACTATTTTTAGATGCGCTCCCCCCCTGCATGGTACTCCGCCAACGCACCAATCGTCTTGGCGAACTAACCATTCGCTGGCTCAATCGAGAGAGATAGCAAAATTACAATTCAATTATTAAACAAATAACACCTCAATTCCTACATATAGAATAGCATTCCATATGCGCGAACCTTTACAATCAGTGACAGTCACAACCCAAAAACAAACACCGAGCCGTAACATATTACATCATGATTTCGCGCACTCTCCCTTTGCCCATAGTGACCGTCTAAAAACTACTCCCCATCTTTCATGGGCAAAGGTCACTTTACACTCCATCAAGTCCGTAACTTATTGGTGGAGGCGCATATAGAGGAGCCAAACATATTGAGTCTTAGGAACGGAAATTAAATAATACGACAAAGTCGTTTTCTTACCGCTCCTTGAAACTGACGATGCCATGCTGCATTTCACTTCATCGTCACTACTTTGAGGGAAAACACCGAAAGCATTTTTGTCCACTAAACACCTCAACCTCGGTCGAATTGTTTTCCTATAGTCCTCAAAGCCCATTGTCAACTGTACGATTTTCTGTCACACTGCCAGAATTGTCGTACACAAACCCTTTTTTTACTTCAATATTCACAGGAGGATGTTGAAATGAAGTCTTACCGATCACAATTGTTTATCAGTATCATTGCCGTTTTAGTTTTGGCCCTGGCATTGGCAGCCTGCGGCGGAAGCGAAGAACCCACGCCGGCACCAGAACCACCCCCAGCAGAGCCAACCACTCCCCAAAAACCAACAGCAGAACCCAAACCTACAGAAGTTCCTACAAAAGAACCTAAACCCACAGAAGAATCTGAACCCACAGAGGAACCAGCTCCTGCTGTTGACTTTAAAGAATTCGACAGCGACGAAGCAGGTTTGAAAATAGAATATCCTGCTGGCTGGGTCTTTGACACCACTTTTCCAGAATTCTTGGTGTTTGCTTCCAGCCAGGAAGCATTAGAATCAAGCGAACCAGGAGAGACCGATGGTGTCGTGCTGCTTATGCATGGAGCCACAGCAGATTTCCCAACAGATGATCCGGCAGCCACCCTCGAAGAATTCATTACCGAATTCGATTTTGGGGGCAAAGGTATTCGCGGCGAAATCAAAGCAACCACCATCAACGGCAATCCAGCCGCAACCGCCATTGTCGACGGTGAAAGTGACAATGGCACCTTAGTAACAACCTACGTCGCCATAGTCATCGATGGCGATTGGGCAGCTGTCTTCACTGGTGGCGCCCCAGCTGACGTTGAAGATGATTACCTCTATATCTTTGAGGCCATGGCCAATTCCATCGAACTCCGCGAACCTGCAATGGTAGAAAAGCCCGATGGCCCAACAGGCGGAGGCATCCTGCCCGCAAGTGAAGGATTCTTGCTTTACGGCGACTCAATTGATGGTCACCTAGAAGAAAACAGTCAGGGCGTTTGGGACTTCATTGGCCTAGGAGGAGAGGTCATCGACCTCGTCGTATCTCCAGCCACAGATGATTTGGATCTTATTGTCAATATTGTTGATGAAAACGGACAAAGCTTTCTTGAAAGCCCCTTGGATGAGTCTTTTGGCACCGAAAGCCTCAATGGGTTCGAAATTCCCACAAGTGCTACATATTTCATTACCATTGAGAGTTTGGATGGTAGTGCTGGTGATTACTCGTTGACCCTAACAGAATCAAATGGCACAGCTACAACAGGAAATAGCGGAAATAGCGGCTCAGGAAACAGTAACACCGGTTCTGAGGAGGCTATCATTGTTGAATCTGGTGCCGCGCTGACTCTCAGCCAAATTTATGCCAGTTCTGTAGATGGTACGACCGATACCACCCTTACCTTTACCGGGGTAGCTGGCGAATTTGCAGATATATCTGTATCCCCGTTAA
>PDQY01000033.1 GCA_002746795.1 Chloroflexota bacterium
CCCCTTCCTTGAATTTGTATTGCCCGATATATTGCCGCCTGATTATCAAGCGGCTAAAGGCCATCTTCTAATTCATATAGAGGGTGGCCTTTTTTGTTGCCTGCTATCAGAAACAGCCTGATTTTTTACCTTCCTTTCCCTTTTTATCCCCATAGGTGAAGCAAATGAGCAGATTAGCCAACACGGAGAAAGCGGGTTACTATCCGCTCCCCCCCTCTATTACCGATTTGATAATTTCCCATTTCATTACGTCACATGACGGCCGTATTTTGGATCCGGCAGCTGGTGAGGGAACCGCACTGATCACCCTTGCCGAAAAACTGGGCCTGGAACCCTTTGGCATAGAGTTGCACGAAGGCCGGGCAAACGCTGCTCGTGAAGCCGTCAATCAGTTTATGGCACAGAATGATGAAGACGCATTTTTGACTCGGATTCTCCATGACAGCTATCTCAACCTGATTACTTCACGATGAACACGATGACGAGGACGGCCGTTTAGAATACCAATGGCTTGTCCGCACCCGCCCCTGGTTACAACAAGGAGGCGTATTGGTTTGGGTTGTGCCGCAGCATATGTTGCGCTTCCGCAAAGCCACCCGCTACATTCTTTCGTGGTACGACCAGGTGCAGATTTACCGCTTCCCCGATGACACATACGATCAGTTCAAACAGATTGTCCTCTTTGGCGTCCATCGGCCGAAAGCCGTTACACCTGATAGCGAGATGGTCGAGCGATGGGCGCAGATGGCTTTAGACAAGATGGCACTCCCCCCGCTAACGGCCGTTTCTGCACCCTCCTACACGCTGCCACCACTAATTGTGAAAAAGAATGCCTTCAAATTCCGCTCCCAATTTGTAGACCCAGTCGATGCCTTGACAGAAGTACGTCAACAAGGAGCCAGTACAAAACCGGCTTGGCGAGAACATCTCGACCCTGATAGTTCTCACGTGCCGTTACGTCCGCTAACACCGCTGAAAATTGGACACATGAACAGCGTCATCGCGGCCGGGCATTTGAATAATCAGGTGTTAGTGGATGGCGATGAGCGACTGCTGATCAAAGGGCGCAGCTACAAAGTGACCCGGGCTGAAGAATTTGAGGAACCTCTGCCCGACGGTCGTACCCGGGTGACACATCTGGAAACGGAAACTGTTGTGACCGATATTACAACGGTAGATGTAGCTGGGCAGGTAACCAGTTACCAAGGTGGTGAACTGGAACAGTTCTTACAGAAATGGATTGCTCACCTGACTGGCATCGTGGCCCTGGATTATCCACCGGTGTACCGGTTCGACATGAATGGATACGGGAACCTGCTAAACAGTCTGAGCAAACAGCGTCTCATTCCGGGAATGAATGGCAAATCTGGCTTACTTCCCGCCCAGAAACATGCAGCGGCTGCTGCTTTGACCCGTTTGGAAACTGAACAGGATGCTGTTATCGTTGGCGAAATGGGAAGTGGCAAGAGCAGTATCGGCGCAGCTGTTGCTGCTGGCCGGAATGCTCGACGTACCATTGTCCTCTGCCCACCTCACCTCGTCGACAAGTGGCAGCGGGAATTCAAAGCTGTCTGGCCCGGCGTGCGCACGATGCATTTGCAAACGATCAGTGACGTAGACCAGTTCTTCGCTGACCAACCCGATAATGCTCCTTTGGTGGGTGTCCTCAAGCAGACCACTGCTCGCAGTGCCTCTGGCTGGGAACACGCCTATGATTACGGTGGTCCGGCCAGTCACAACTATGGCAGCAAAGGGTACAGCGATATCCAGCGGTCGTGGGGTCAGGTGCTATCCGCCCGCAAATTAATGGACCTACCCGCCGAGAAACGGCCATTTACCGAGCATCAAATCCACGCCCTGCAGCAGCGTGGTATCCGTTGTCCCGTTTGCGGCGAGACCCAGTTCCTCAGCGGACGGCCGTTAACCGTTAATGAACTCAAATCAGCCACCCGCGTTTGCAGCAACGAGGCCTGCCGCTCCCCACTCTACCAGTTTACCCGGCGGCGGAGTGACTCCCAGATTCGAGGTAGCTTCAAGTTGTACGTTGAACGAGAGCGACTCATTCGTAGCTACATAGACAAGGGGCAGCCCGTGCCTTTTCATGAGCTGCAAAAGTGGCAGGGTACGTACGTTAAAGACACCTTCGGTTACGGCAAAGTGCCTCTGGCTGGCTACATTAAGAAACGCGCCAGGAGGCAGCCTGCGGGACGCAGGTTGGATTTACTTCTGGTAGATGAAGTGCATCAGTATAAAGGCTTTGACAGCGACCAGGGGTACGCTATGCATCACCTGGCGCAGGCGGCCGAGAAAGTGGTTGCCCTCACCGGCACTATCTACGGCGGTAAAGCCTCCAGCCTCTTTTACCTGCTTTTCCGTCTTGCCCCCGAAATGGGCAGAGCCTATGTAGACCCAGAAGCGACTGGGCAGCGTCGCTTGCGCAGTCGGGATTGGGTCTCAGCCTACGGTATCTTGCAGCGTATCGAAACGATCACCCTCGATGAAGATGGCAAGCAAACGGCCAACAGCCGCAGCAATGTCCGTTTCAAGGAATTACCCGGTGGCAGTCCGGCGATGCTGCCCTGGTTGCTCAACCGGTCGGTGTTTCTCTCTCTGGGTGATATGGGCTTTCCTTTGCCGGAATACACCGAAATTCCGGTTTCCGTACCCATGGCTCCGGCACAGGCGGTGCTTTATGAAGACCTCAAGGAGCAGTTGAAAGAAGAGCTGAAAGAGCGACTCATCCGTGGTGACAAGTCGCTGCTGGCCGGTTATCTCTATGCCCTGCTCTTCTGGCCTGATTCACCGCGCCGAGCGAAAGTGGTCAGCTGCCCGCGCACTGGTAATGTGGTGGCCTCTGTACCTGGCCTTCCAGAAGACTTTATTGGCCCTAAAGAGGAAGAAATCATTGACCTGTGCCTACAGGAGAAAGCTCAAGGGCGCCGGGTTATTCTGTTTTGCCAGCAGACTGATACGTTAGACATCCAACCGGAGTGGAAAGCGATGTTGGAAGCGGCTGGCCTGAAAGCGGCCATCCTCCGCGCCGCCCCCAACAAGCGCGAAAAGTGGGTTGAGAAGCAGGTTAAAGCGGGTGTGGACGTGATTATCACCCACCCACGCAAGGTGGAGACTGGAATTGATTTGCTCGACTTCCCCACCATTGTCTGGATGGCCATTGACTACTCCGTCTACACTGTGTTGCAGGCCAGCCGTCGCTCCTGGCGTATCGGTCAGACAGAGCCGGTGAAGGTCTATTACTTCGCCTATGAAGAGACCATCCAGGAAGATGCGCTGCACCTGGTAGCCGCAAAAGTGGCGGCGGCGTTGCGTGTCAATGGCGATACCATTGGTGATGACAGCCTGGCGGATCTGGATGACCTGACCTCTGGTGATTTGGTGGCCACCCTGGCCAAGATCGTCGTCGGACTCAGTCCGAACGGTGAGATGCAAATTGAAGCGCGCAGCCTGCAGCAGGCCTTCGCCGAGGCCAATGCCAGCATGCGTCAGGCCAATACGATCATTGGCGAGTACCGTATGGTCGAAGAAGATGAGAAGGAAACGGCCTGCCCAGATCGTGTCGAAGGAACCGTTAATGGCAAGGGTCAAACCCATGAAGTGTTGCCCCTATTGACAACTGCAAATGGGCATCCCATACGACAACCCACTTTGTTTGCGAACGGAACGGCTAATGGGAAGACGAAGCAGTTGCACCTGAATGGTCAGTCGCAAGATCATGATGAGCCTGCTAGTTTGAATGACACCGTAGACCCAGAATCATCAACGCCACCAATCCCGCGACCGCGGCTGTTGTTAGGTCAATTGTCTGGGTGATCGGGGGTGTTGTATGAAACAAAACTTGTCTGCTAATAAGTTTCATTCTCTGGTGGATTCTCTAAAACGGCCGTTGCCACCGACACAAACAGAACCATATTGGCCTTATCCATTGCCAGAAGCAGAAATGATCGCCCGCTATGGATTGCGGCGTCTGACCGACGATGAGAAGCAAATCTTCCCAGGGCTTTATCTGGTATTGCAAATCTACAAAGCCGCGTTAACAAAGCCCCCGGCGGTGACACCGTTCGCACGCGTCGGTTGGGTGGTTTGGGTGGCTGAAACCTATCCGGATCACTATCTGGTTCGATTGCCAGGTGGCGCCACCCTGCTCGCGCCATTCAATGAGATGTTATGGACGGCCGTTGCTGATGATGTTCCGGCCTCGACTCTTGTTGATGCAAAAATAGCCGAACATCAACGACATTGGCAAACGGCCGTTTTGCACGGCATTCATAAACAACCTCGTCTCTAATCACCTGCCCGGAGGATGATATATGCTTCACCAATTCACATATCCCCTGCCCCATGATGAGCTGCATGATGCCCTTAGCGAGTTATGGCGAACGACGCTTTTTGAATTGCGTTTGCAGATGACTAAAGCGACGTTCAATACCTGGTTAGCGGACAGCTTCATATTGGCTACTGCCAGTACACCCGCCTTTTGGGTCATTGTGGTACGCAATGAATTTGCTTGGGAATGGTTGACATACCGCTTGTGTCCCGTCATTGAGCGCACCGTTAAGGGGCTTATGGAGAAGCATGTGACAGTTTGTTTTGTTCCGATAACCAGAACTATACGAAGGGAATATCATAAACCCCCTCGAAGATCGCCTTTACGAATATCTGTCACAATTTGATGATGAGCCTATGCCAGCGCTCAGCCTGCGGCATCTGGCCTATCATGATCGCCTACTTATGGACGTTGGCATTGTGCCCATAAACCCCATTGAGTTGCCTCGAAATCTTTCCCCGCAACTTTTGCAAGCCCATTCGCCGATTCCGAAAAAAGACCAATTTTGCGAATGGGCACTAATCAACCAAGGAGATGATTCCATGAACAACCAAAGAAACCCTTCCCCTACCCGTGTGCGCATCTATAGCCATGTGACTCAATCTCGATTTCTGCATGTAGAAGATGCCTTGAACATCGGCAAAATCCGGCTTTTTGCTGGGAGCTATCGGAAAGGTCATGGCATGAATGCCAATGGCTACGCCCATCATTTTATAGACCTGGATGATGCACGTGCTATCTTTTGGGCGCTGCTGGGCGCTGAACAAGGCTTCAGCCACAAGGAATATAAGGGCACACCGCCCCAGGGTGAAAATCAGGCAGTTAGTCGCATACTATCTATCGTCGTTAAAGGAGATAATGTGTATATTGAGCTCAAGAGTGGTCTGGGCAAATTAACAAATACGGGTGCGATTACGCCCAATGGCCCGGCACAAGTAGAGGTCAATGTGGCTTTTAAACTGCATGAGGCCCGTCGAATGGCGGTTTCTGTCCTGGCTTATATTCAGTCCTGGGATGTATTGCGGATATTGGCTCATAAGCAAATTGTTGGTCAACCTGCTCCTTATCTTTTGGTGGCGACATCGAGCGAGAATAGCGATACACCAAAAATAACAACAGAACCGAAGAGCGGTGTGGTAAGAGTGAATGGCAATGGTGAATGTCAGACTAATTTGGTAAACGGCCGTCCCGTGACGCGCAA
>PDQY01000081.1 GCA_002746795.1 Chloroflexota bacterium
TTGCCGTTGCCTTCCTGTTTTTGCTGCCGATCTATTGGATTTTTACGGCGTCATTGCGAGAACCCGGCTTCCCTCCCCCAACAACAATTGAGTGGTGGCCGCAGGCCATTACTCTGGGAAACTATCCTTTTATTTTTGATTTGCTGCCCATGGCACGGTACATTCGTAACTCGCTAATTGTGGTAGCAACGGCCGTTCCCATTACTGTGTTTACCGCATCCATCGCCGGGTTTGCCATGTCGCAAGAAGGGGATTTGTGGCGGAGACGATTGCTCATTTTTAGCATTGTCTTGCTTATGATACCGGGAGCTTCCGTTTGGTTATTCCGCTTTCAGATTTTGAGCTGGTTAAATTTGATAGACACGCTTTGGGCTTTGATCGCTCCTGCTTTTGCGGCCAGCAGTCCGTTGTATGTGCTGCTTTTCTTTTGGGCTTATCGCCGGATACCGGCGGATATTTATGAAGCAGGCCGATTAGATGGCGCTTCTCCCTGGCTTTTATGGTGGCGCATTGCCAGACCGTTGGTACGCACAACGGCCGTTACCGTGGTGATCCTCTCATTTGTCATGTACTGGAGTGACTTTGTCAGCCCCGTCCTCTACATCTTCCGCACCGATTTGTATACCTTGCCCATTGGCTTGCAGCTCTTAAAACAGCTCAATCCCACAGATTGGTCACTGCTCATGGCTGCTGCCGCGGTGATGACCCTGCCCGTATTGGTTCTATTCATCTTCATACAACGCTCTTTCCTCAGCGAATCTTCCATAGCAAATTTATTTGAGCAAAATTGATGAGATTCTAAAATGTTAAAATTAAGTCGCACTATCAGACTCAACCTTCTATTGCTCCTTTTACTGGCCGCTTGCGGCAGTTCAGCCGATAAACCAACTGTCACCTTCTCTGTTTTTGGCGACCCTGCAGAATTTGCCGCTTATGAAAATTTGGTGGCAGCCTTTCATGAACAACATCCTGAAATTCAAGTACAGTTGCAACATATTCCCAGCCAGAGTGATTACCGGCAGCGTTTAGCAGCTTCATTCTCAAGCGGTGAACCACCCGATGTGATGCTGCTCAACTACCGACGCTTCAGCACCTTTGCCGGCCAAGATGGCCTGGAACCTTTGACCACCTATCTCGCAAACAGTGACATGTTGTCAGAGTCAGATTTCTTTCAGCCGGTCATCAAGTCGTTTTATCTGGAAGAAGAGTTGTGGTGTATTCCCCAAAATGTATCAAGTCTAGTCGTGTACTACAACAAAGACCTGTTTGATGCCGCCGGCCTACCCTACCCCACAAACGAGTGGACGCATGATGAGTTTTTGACCGCAGCTCGCCAACTCACACAAGACAGCGATGGCGATGGCGTGATTGACCAATACGGGGTGGGCATTAAACCCAATATTTTCCGCCTGGCGCCAATTATCTGGCAGTTTGGCGGTCAAGTCGTCGATGATTTAGAGCAGCCTACCCGTCTGATGATAGACAGCCCTGAAGCCTTAGCCGCATTCCAATGGTTTGTCGACTTGCAGGTCAAAGAGCAAGTGGTTCCAGATGCTGCAGCTGAGTCTGCCGAATCAAGTGAAAGTCGTTTCCTGAACGGCCGTTTAGCCATGTATTTCAACAGCCGTCGCGGGGTGCCAACCTATCGCACCATTAACAGCTTCAACTGGGATGTCGCCCCTTTGCCCCGGGGCAAACAGGCAGCCACTATTTTGCACAGCGATGGTTACTGCATGGCACAGCGCACAAAAAACAAAGATGCCGCCTGGACATTCATCGAATTCGCCAATTCCATCGCAGGCCAGACGATTGTCGCCGCCTCAGGGCGAACTGTGCCCTCCTTGGTAGCCGTTGCCGAATCAGATGCCTTTCTCTCGCCAAATCTCCCCCCCGCCAACAGCCGTATCTACCTCGACACCGTCGATATTTTAAGACGGGCACCCATCATGACCACCTGGGTCGGTATCGAGGAAACAGCCAGCGAAGAAGCGAAACGTGCATTTTACGGACAAGCATCTGTGGCAGAAGCTGCCAGAACGGCCGTTGCTGCTGCCCAACCCTACTTTGACGATGCACAAAAATAACAACTTGCCTCATAACGATACAGCGTACGCTGGCCTGACGGCACGAAAAAGTGCCAGATTAGCGCGGTTGAGGTAAAAACAGGGAAAATATTTGGAGTGTGGCGATACAGGCTTAACCCTCATCTGGCTGCACTATTACTTTGGAGCAATTATGATCCCGCTGCGCCTTGAACTGACAAACTTTCTCTCCTACCGTGAAACGGCCGTTCTCGATTTCACTGGTATCCACTTAGCCTGTATTTCCGGAGCCAACGGCGCAGGCAAATCCAGCATCCTCGACAGCATCACCTGGGCACTGTTTGGCAAAGCCCGCAGCAAAAGCGACGACGATTTGGTCAACCGCCGAGCCGCATTGGCCGGTGATACCGCCGCAGTAACTTACACCTTCGCCCTAGAAGAAAGCACCTACCGCGTCATCCGGCGCAAACGAGTACGCCAGGCAACCAAGTTAGAACTGCAAATCCTGGCCAATGGCGATTACGCCAACGGCAAATGGAAAACCCTCAGTGAAAGCAAGGTGCGCGAGACCGAAGCCGCCATCGTAAACTTGCTTAACATGAACTACGACACCTTCATCAACGCCAGCTTCCTCATCCAGGGCAAAGCCGACGAGTTCACCACCAAAACCCCCGGCAAACGCAAAGAAATCCTGGCCGACCTCCTGGGCGTGAGCCAGTGGGATCAATACCGCGACGCCGCCGCCGAAAAACGAAAAGCTGCCGAAACGGCCATTATGCTCCTAGATAGCCAAATGGGCGATATCGCCGCCGAACTAGAGGAAGAAGAAGCCCGCAAAGAAGCCCTGGCCACCGCCCAAGAAATCCATCAAGCCATCGCCAACCGTCTCAAAGACAAAGAAAAACTGCTGGCAGAACTGAAACGGGTAGAAACGGCCGTTCAGCAGCAGCAAGCCAATCTTAAAAATTTAGAAACCAACTTGTCCCACGCCCAAACCAGTCTGGCAAACCTGCAAAAATCACAAAGCCAACGCCAGCACGAGCGAGACAGTTATCAAGCCACCCTGGACGATGCCGAGGCCATCATCGCCGCCTTTGCCGCTTACGAACAGGCTGACGCCCAACTGCGCCAGTGGCAAGCCAAAGCCGACCAGTTCAACAAACTCCAACGCAAGCAGCATAAGCACGAACTAGCCATCACCCAGGAACGCAGCCGCCTCACCACCCGCCAAAAAGAGCTAACCGCCCAACAAGAAAAAAGCAAACAGGCGCAGGCCGAACGCAAAACCGTCATCCAGACTATCACTGACGACCAGGCACAGCTTACCCAAACAACAGCCAAGCTATCTGCCCTCACCCAACAAATTGAAGCATGGCACGAGGCACGCACCGAACTACAACGTTTGCAATCAGAGCGCCAAAGTTACCACAAAGAACAATCCCGGCTGCAAAGCGAAGCGGCAAAAATAGAGAAATTGGCGCAAGAGAAAACTGCCGTTACCACCAACCACAGCGCCGCCCACAAAAAAATAACCCAACTCACCGCCGACCTCGCCGCCAGCGAAACCCAAAACGTCCGCTATGCCACCGCCAAAGCAGAACTCGACACCATCAATGGCGAGCAGCCCCGTCTGCGCGAGCAAATGGACAAATTAGCCGAGCGCATCAACCGCCTACAAATGGAAACCGGCGGTAGCTGCCCACTCTGCGGTCAGGAACTGAGCGAAAGCCACCGCCACGCCGTTCTTGAAGAACTACAAACAGATGGCAAAGAAGCAGGCGACCGGTTCCGTGCCAACAAGCAGCGCATCACCGATTTAACTGCCGAAGTCGCCGACCTGGAACAAAAACTCAAGCAAAAACCCCGCCTGGAAAAAGAGCTGCAAAGCCAACGTGATCGGCTGGTGCGAGCCGAAGCCCGTCTGACAGAAATTACACAGTCACTCACCGCGTGGGAGCAAGACGGCCAAGTTCAGTTAGCAGCAGTCGAGGCAACCTTAGCCGAAACGGCCGTTCTCGATGCCCAAACGCAAAAAGTAAATGAACTCAGCAGCGCCGCCACACAAAAAGAAACGCTAGAAAAAGCACAGCAAGCGCAACAACGCGCCATCGCCAACGCCGAAGCGCGTCTGACCGAAATTGACAAGCTGCTGGCAGACTGGTCTGAGCGCGGCCAACCAGAACTGGCAGCCACAACCGCCCAGCTAAACGCCAATGAGTACGCCACCGAAGCACAAACGGCCATGGCCGCCCTCAATCAGCAAATCAGCGAACTAGACTACGACACCGACGCCCACAACACCGCCAAACAAGCCCACGCCGACCTCGCCGCAGCGCCCAAACGACAGCAAGCCTTGCAACAAGCCAAAACGGCCGTAGACACCCTCGACGCCACCCTGACAGACCTCGCCGCCCAACTGGCCGCCCAAAAACAGACCGTCAAAGCATTAGCAGCACAACAGGAAACGGCCGTTGCTCAACTAGCTGATCTGCAAAGCAGTGAAGGCGATTTACGCGCCACCGAAAACGAAGTCATCGATTTGCGTGAAGAAGAAATCGCCGCCAACCGCACTGTAGGCGCCGCCCAACAGCGGCTCAGCGTCCTGGACGATTTACGCCAGCGCAGCCAATCACTGCTCGACAAACGCGCCGAAAAAACCCTGCAAGTGCAGCGCCTCAAACTGCTAGAAAAAGCCTGTGGCCGCGATGGCGTGCAAGCCCTGCTCATCGAACACGCCCTGCCCGAAATCGAAGAACACGCCAACGAGTTGCTAGAGCGGCTCACAGGCGGTGACATGCGCCTCAGCTTCGAGACACAGCGCAAGCTCAAAAGCCGCGACGCCATCACCGAAACCCTCGACATCCGCATCAGCGACAGTGCTGGAGAACGGCCGTATGACAACTTCAGCGGCGGCGAACAGTTCCGCGTCAACTTTGCCGTGCGTCTAGCACTCTCCCAACTGTTAGCCAAACGTGCCGGAGCGCGGCTGCAAACCCTGGTCATCGATGAAGGCTTCGGCAGTCAGGATCCAAACGGCCGTCAGCGCCTCGTTGAAGCCATCAACACCATCCAGGACGACTTCGTCCGCATCCTCGTCATCACCCACATCGACGAACTACGCGACGCCTTTCCAGCACGCATCGAA
>PDQY01000013.1 GCA_002746795.1 Chloroflexota bacterium
AGCGCACTGAAGTGCGCCCTACGAACTTAAGGAGCTTGTAGTACGCGCTTTAGCACGTAAAAAACAGCGCACTGAAGTGCGCCCTACGAACTTGTGCGTGCGCTTTAGCACGTAAAAAATAGCGCAGTGAAGTGCGCCCTACGAACTTAAGGAGCTTGTAGTACGCGCTTTAGCACGTAAAAAACAGCACACTGAAGTGCGCCCTACGAACCTAAGGAGCTTGTAGTACGCGCTTTAGCACGTAAAAAACAGCGCACTGAAGTGCGCCCTACGAACTTGTGCGTGCGCTTTAGCACGTAAAAAACAGCGCAGTTTTGCATGATTAGTTCTGGCATGTTAGTAAAAGCATACCCGCCATGAGAGGGTGCCGTTGAAAATGCCTGGCATGGCTATGTAGATGGGATGTGAATGCTTGTTGATACAGGAAAGATGAACCGTGACCCTGAACCCCAGACATCATCGTTCATGATGAAACAACAAGATGGCCGATACGATTGGCTGCTTGTAGCGCTCATTGTGGCGGTGGCATTCTTTTTACGCTTTTACCGGCTGGCTAGCGTACCTCCTGGCGTGAGTGGTGATGAGCTGTTTAATGCCATCGACGCCCAGTTGATTGGTGGGGGGCACTGGCCTATTTTCTTTGAAGGGAATTATGGGCGGGAGGCCTTCTTCTTTTACTTGATGGCGGCCTCCATCAAGCTGTTCGGTAATACGATTGTAGCCGTTCGTTTACCGGCGGTTTTATTGGGAACGGGGTATGTGCTTCTGGCGTTTTTGTTGGGACGCCACTTGTTTAACCGGCGGGTGGGATTGCTGGCAGCGGCGTTGATTGCGGTGTCGTTGTGGCCGGTGATGGGGTCTCGCTGGGGCTTGCGAGCCGTCAGCCTCACCTTTCTCACAGCTTTAACCGTTTATTTTTTTCACAGAGCCGTTTCTATTGACCGTTTTGGCAAGCTCAGCAACGGCCGTTTCTCCTGTTGGCTTCTAGCTGGCGTGTCACTTGGTCTTACATTTTACACCTACATTCCTTCCCGCGTTTTCCCGGCTGTTTTCATCGCCTGGTTTGGCTGGCTAGCCTGGTGGCAGCGAGAGGGGGCACGGCGATATTGGCGGCAATTTTTACTGGCGTTGCTGATCGCTTGCCTCGTTTTTGCCCCCTTTGGTTGGTACATGTTCCAATATCCCGACAAGGTAAACCAGCGCATCAACACCATGTCCTCCACACTCTCAGAGTGGCAAAATGGGAACCCGGCAGCTGTGCTTGAGTCTGTGTTGGGCGTGCTGTTCATGTTCTCTTTTGTGGGGGACGATAAGTGGCGTTATCATGTTTCTGGTCAGCCAGTTTTTGACCCAGTTACCAGCCTTTTTTTCTACTTGGGGATTGGCTTGTGCCTCTGGTTTGCCTTTGCCCAAAAACGAGATGCCTCCAAATGGGCACCTGCGCCTACATATGCCCTGGTTTTGTTGTGGCTGGGTGCGATGTTAGCGGCCAATGCAGTCACAGAGGCGAATCCCTCCTTCTTACGGGCTGCGGGCGCAGTGGTGCCTGTCTATTTAATAGCAGGGATTGGCATGGATGCAGCTGGGCAATGGCTCATCAAAAAATGGCCGCGCTTGTCACTCAGCCCACTTATTCCCGTGGTGGTGGTGCTGGGATTGGGGATAACGGCCGTTTCAACGTGGCACAGTTATTTTCATGTTTGGGGAAACCACCCAGAAGTGCGCGAGATTTATGCTGCACAAACCGCAGTGATGGCAGCCTTTTTAGAGGAACAGCCGCCACCTAACGATGTGCGCGTGTACGTCGCAGATCCGTATGCGTATGGCGCGGCTCCACGAACCATGAGCTATTACAATGACTTGCAGCTGACCTGGTTTACCTCCTCGCGCATCTTTCCCTGGGACGATTCAGCCGCCGCAAATTGGTATCTGGTGCCAGCCGACGAGCCTTTGGCACTTCTTGAGCAGCTCCCCCCAGAGGTTGCCGAAGGGGGAACGATGATTCCGTTTGCTGATGGGCAAGATGCTTTCATGTGGTATCAGGTGCCGCAAACGGCCGTTTTCCCTTCACCTGCCCGCATCCTCAACCAGGCATACCAACATGGTCCGACGCTGCTTGGATATGATTGGCCAGATACCCTCTATCGTGGGGAAACAGTGCCGCTCCTGCTGTATTGGCAGATTCCAGAAGACATCCAAGTGCAAGACAATCAAGAAACCTATGTTCAGGTTTTCTTGGAAGATGATAATAAGCACATGTGGGGCATGAGCAGCGACCTACTCGGGTATCCACAGGCGGGTTGGCGTCCAGGTGATCAAGCTGTGCAGCAAATCTGGTTTGAAATCCCAGATGGGCTGCCGCCGGAGCCGATGACACTGCGTTTTGAGTTGGCCAATAACAACGGTGCCGAAACGTATCCCTTGATCGATGAGGCTGTGAATCGTTCAGCGCCATTTGTGGCCTTAGGCAAGCCGCTGGCTGATTTTGTGCCCACGGCCAACATGCCAGTGTGGGCAGACACCCTTGTGCTCAAGGATGCGTCTTTAAGCACCATGACAGAGCCTGGCTTGCCCATCAATCTCTCCCTGGATTGGCTTGCTTTGCAGGCTCCCCCTCAGGATTACCAGGTGCGTTTAACCTTAACCGATCCCCCTTCGGGCACAATTCTTGCCGAACAAGTTGAGGGCATTCTGCCTGATGTTTATCCCACTTCGCAGTGGCAGGCAGGAGAGCAGCTAAGAACGCTGCACCGCTTGTCTATCCCCATTGAGATACCGGCGGGCGTCACCACCCCAGAACTCCACGTTAGCTTAGAATCGACTGCGGCGGCAACCATCCCGCTGACCCAAGGCCGCAGCAAAGTGGCCACCATCGAGTTGGTGCTGCGGGATCACCAATTTGAGATGCCGTCGATTGACCAGCCTCATGATGCCCGATTTGGGGAAGACATTCGCCTGTTAGGCTATGATTTGGAGCTAAACCGTGGCGATACCATTGGGTTGACTTTGTATTGGCAAGCCATCAACACGCCAGATAGCAGTTACACGGTGTTTAACCACCTGAGAGATGAGAATGGTGAAATCGTGGCGCAGTTTGACAGCCCGCCGGTGGGCGCAGCATGGTTGACTTCTGCCTGGCTCCCAGGGGAAATCATTGTGGATTCGCGGCAAATCTTGCTGCCGGCGGAGCAGAGTGGCTCGTTCTCGATTGCATTGGGCTGGTATGATGAAAACGGCCGTTTACCCGTCATCATCGCCGACCAACCACAGCCTGACGACCAATTCATCATTCCCAACATCGTGATCGATTGACGCTTGATGCTTAGCGCTACAAAGATTGGTGCCTGAAAGATGAGAGACCGCGCCAATCTTTAATCTTTTGTTTCTGATTTTGGACATAACACCCCATCCCGACTATACTCCCGCCCTGGCAAAACATCCTCGTGCCACGCCGAGCGTGGCATGACCACCCGGACGTTCCGCGTCCCCCAATAGGGTAATCATGACAACACCAAGCCAAATCGACTGCTTCCTGGAGCGCAACTTGCTCCGCGTCAACAAACCAGGCCGCTACACTGGCGGCGAATACAACCAAATCGTCAAAAGCTGGGATGATGTAGACTTCAAAGTGGCTCTTGGCTTCCCCGACATCTACGACATCGCCATGTCCAACCTGGGCTTGATGATCTTTTACGATCTCATCAACAAACACCGTAACCTGCTTGCCGAGCGCGTTTTTTGCCCCTGGACCGACATGGAAGCTCTCATGCGCCAGAATCAAGTGCCCCTGTTTTCCCTGGAAACGAAGCACGATATCCGCGATTTTGACCTGCTGGGCATTACCTTGCCCTACGAAGCTCTCTACACCAACGCCATCAACATGATCGACCTGGCGGGTATGCCTATCCACAGCGTTGAGCGTGACAACAGCTATCCGCTCATCATTGCTGGGGGGCACGCCTGCTACAATCCCGAACCGATGGCGCCTTTCATCGACGTCTTTGTTATTGGTGAAGGCGAGGAGGCCATTCTCAAAATCATTGGCGTGTTGCGGGCTGCCCAACATTTAGACCGCGAAACACAGCTGCGTTATATTGCCCAAATTGAGGGCTGCTACGTGCCCCGTTTCTATGACGTAGCTTATCATGATGATGGCACGGTGCAAGCCATCACGCCCAACATGCCTGAAGCGCCTGCTAAAGTGCTAAAAACCATCGTCTCTCAAATGCCGCCGCCCGTGACCGATTTCATCATCCCCTTTGTGGAAACCATTCACAACCGGGCGCCCATTGAAATTATGCGTGGCTGCACGCGCGGCTGCCGCTTTTGCCATGCTGGTATGGTCACGCGCCCTGTGCGCGAACGCTCTGTGTCAGAGGTGCTGACAGCTATGGCGCAAATCCTGGAATCCACAGGCTACGAAGAGATTGCGCTGCTCTCTCTTTCTTCTAGTGATTACACCCATGTGCTGGAACTCACGGAGAAAATCGGCCAACAATTTGGTGACTTGGGTTTGAACATTTCGCTGCCTTCCTTGCGCATTGAATCTGTCTCTACGCAGCTCATGGACAACCTGGGCAACAGCCGCCGTGGTGGCTTTACGCTGGCTCCAGAAGCGGCTACTGAAAAGATGCGTAACACCATCAACAAATATGTCTCTGACGCAGAACTGCTAGAAACTGCCCGCGAGATTTTCCGCCGCAATTGGCGCACCATTAAGCTCTACTTCATGATTGGGCATCCCATGGAGGAGATGGAGGATGTGCAAGCTATCATCGACCTCTCCAAAGCTGTGTTGGCCGAAGGGCGCCAGTTCCATGGCAAAAAGGCGAGTGTTAACGTGGGCGTTAGCACTTTCATTCCTAAACCACAAACGCCATTTCAGTGGGAATCGATGGATGACGTGGACAAGGTGTATGAAAAATTGGAGCATTTGAAGAAGGAGTTGCGCGGGCAAGGCTTACGTTTGCGTTGGAATGATCCGCGTGAATCGCTGTTTGAGGGTTTTTTGAGCCGGGGCGACCGTCGTATGGCTGAGGTGATTGAACATGCGTGGCGCAGCGGGGCTAAATTTGATGCCTGGTCTGAGCATTTCAACGAGGAAAACTGGGCTGAATCTTTTGCGGCCAAAGGTTTAGACCCTAACTTCTATACCCATCGCCAGCGTCGGATTGATGAAATCTTCCCCTGGGAGCATATTGACATTGCGGTTACTAAGAAGTTCCTGACGCAAGATTACCTGATGAGTCAGGCGCAAAAGACGCGGGTTGACTGCCGTCGTCAATGCTATGCCTGTGGTATCTTGCCTAAGCTCAAAGCTCTGCGCCGCGAAACTCCTGCCGACGCCTGGGAATGCCCGCCGGTGTCTAAGCATAAGCATTACACGCCTCCTCCTGAAAAAATTCTCACTGTGGACAGTATCCCGCTGACGATGGCTGCTGATTAACTATTGAACTTGTTCAGGAACGGCCGTTTCCTCTCATGTGGCTTACCATAATCTCTAGCAGCCTCACGGCCGTTATCGGCCAAGACGGTATATTTTGAGGCAGGGAAAAGAGTGGGTTACCAAGTGGGGGATGATGGGGAAAATAAGAGGTTGGCGCTGCTCTGGTCGGCGGACGTATCGGGCCATTCATCTTGGGGGTAGGCGTCGTCAGGCAGTTGCGGGGGCAATGCCAGGGAAAAGGAAAAGGAGGCACCTTGTCCTGGTTTGCTGTCTACCCAAATTTTTTGATTGTGCGCTGCCAGGGCTATCTGGCAAAAGGCCAGGCCTAACCCGTTACCACTTTCTTTTTCTGCTCCGGTGACGAATTTGTCGAAGATGGTTTCAACGGATTGGGGTGTTAAACCTGGCCCTTCATCCACGACGGTGACGTGGATGCGACGCTTTTCGATATCATGCCCATCGACCAAAACGGCCGTTACTTTGATAACACCGCCCACAGGTGAAAACTTAATGCTGTTGTCCACGATATTTTGCAAGACGCGCTCAATGAGTTTTTCGTCAGCCCAGGCAACGGGCAGTTCCGTTGGTATCTCACGCACGAAAATGATGTCTTTGGCTTGGGCACGGGGAGTGTGGCCTGACAAGACACGATCAACCAGTTTGGCTAAGGAAACGGCCGTTAATGAGACTGGGATATTGCCATTTTCTAACCGCCCAATGTCTAAAATATTGTTAATGAGGTTGAGTACTTTTTCCGTATTTTCGTAGGTGAGCTGCACAAGTTGCTTGCTGTCGGCATCCTGGTTGTCCAGAGAACCATTACGGAGCATCTCTAAAGCAAACAGGGAGTTGCTGATGGGAGACCTTAAATCGTGAACCATAGAGTGCGTGAGCTCATCCCGTAAGGCTTCTAACTGCTTACGTTCGCTGAGGTCGTGAAAAACGAGCATTTCACTGGAGGCAAACTTACGCCAATCGAGTAATGCGCTTCGTTTGACTTCGTAACAGCGCGTGTAACCCTCTTCACAGTCCAGATCCAGAGTTTTCTCTTTTAGCTGATCATAGTTTTCTGTGACCTGCGGGAAAATATCACTTAACTGCTGGCCAATAATGCTGGAAAACGGCCGTTGTGCCACGTCGGTCATGGCTAGATTAGCATCCACAATGACCTGGTTGCAATCTATGACTAAAACTCCGTCATCCAAACTATTCAGCACCATATGATTCTTTAAGGGAGTGCGTTTGAGAAAACGGAAATTCAAAGGGTATCTAGCCACAACGAAAGCACACAAGGCAAATGATAACGGTGTTAAATTGATGGTACTCATCCCCAAAATGTAAAACGCACCACCAAACCAGGGCAGAGCCAGGCCAACCAGCAAAACCAAAGCCTGTTGAGGAACTAAAGAGGCAATTTCATATCGGGTTGCAGTCAATATCATCAACGAGCCAGCAAAAAAGGCGCCAAACAAATAGAGCATAGCAATCCAATACCAGACACCAGGAACCATTTTAATGTAGGACAGGTAGCCGATGTTTATCCTATTGATTTGAACCCAAACAAGTTGGTGGCTGTCGTTAGTAATCACAAAAATTAACGTGGAAAGGGGGATCATCATATACAGAACCCAATGTTTTGGTGTGAGCCACTCTTTGCGGTTGGTGTAATGGAGGGAAAAAGCCAGCCAAGAGGCGGGTATCAGGCTGATGCTGAGGTATTGTAACTTGGCCCAGGCTAATTTTGCAGCGAGATCACCACTCACAATTTGTAACAAGTAGATCAGCACCCAACAGGTTACAGACAGCACAAAAACAGAAAAAGCAGCTGAGCCAGGCACAGGCTTTCTATTCCAGGCATATAAGGCAAAGATAACAGAAAATGCTGCGGCTAGTAAAAACAAGGAACTAACGGCCGTTACGTACCAGTACATTTTACTTTCTCTTTATGGTGATTAGATAGTTTGCCAAAATGTAAGCGATCATTCAAAATATATTCTAATCTATTCTAAAATCTATACGGGTTTAGTCTATGGTACATTTCGCCCAAGGACTCTAGTTTATACTTGGCCAAGCACCTCATCGGCGGGGGGGGGGCGCAGCCAGGCCTTTCCTGGAGCGAAACAGATTCTCTCTACACACACCGGCTCACCCTGGCATAGCTCATGAATTCAGAAACAGTGATAGAACTTATCCACAGGTTAAAACTGGCTTATCCCGACGCCCATTGTGAATTGAACTACAAATCCCCCATGCAATTGTTGGTTGCTACGATTCTTTCAGCGCAATGTACAGATGTGCGCGTCAACCAGGTGACCCCGGCATTGTTTGCCCAATATCCGACCGTCGTTGATTATGCCGCCGCTGATCGTGCCGAATTAGAAGAAGCTATTCGTTCCACAGGATTTTACCGGCAAAAGGCACGTTATATTCAAGAATCAGCCCATACCATTTTGCAAGAATATGGTGGAGAAGTGCCAGATGAAATGGATGACCTCACTGCCCTGCCTGGTGTAGCTCGCAAAACAGCTAATGTTGTCTTGGGAGAAATTTACCGGAAGGCAGCCGGAGTGACAGTTGATACCCATGTGAAGCGTCTTTCTCATCGACTGGGGCTCACATCAGAGACTAATCCGGTTAAGGTAGAGCGGGATCTGATGAGGATCATTCCCAAAGCGTATTGGATTGATATTTCGCACCTGTTGATTTTTCACGGACGGCGAGTGTGCAAAGCTCGGCGTCCTGACTGTGATAACTGCCTGCTCAATGATATGTGTCCGGCGCGGGAATAGGAGCGAATCATGAATTTACAAGGAAAAGTTGCTGTGGTAACTGGGGGAGCTGTCCGTGTTGGTCGGGCGTTATCTTTGGCGTTGGCGGCAGAAGGGTGTCATCTGTTCATCCATTACGGCCGTTCTGCTGGAGCAGCCATAGAAACCAAAGAAGCGGCAAGCGCACAAGGTGTGCAAGCGACTATTTTTAGTGCTAACTTAACTGAGGTAGGGGCGGCACCGCGCGTTGTGGAAACGGCCGTTTCTACCTTTGGTCACGTCGATATCCTGATCAACAATGCTGGCATATTCCCGGAAGAAGATACATTTATGAACACAGATGCCGCCTTGTGGGAGCAAATCATGGGTATCAATTTGCGGGCTCCCTTTTTACTCAGTCAGGCGTTTGCGGCACAGCTGCCCCCAGATACGCCAGGGAAAATCATCAACATTTTGGACGCGCGGGTGCGCCATCCCCAAACAGACCATTTTGTGTATCGCTTCGCCAAAGGCAGTCTGTGGCAAATGACAGAAATGTTAGCCCTGGAATTAGCACCCCAAGTGACAGTCAATGGCGTCGCGTTAGGAGCCATCCTGCCCCCGCCCGGCCAAGATGAAAGCGATTTGGAAACGATGGCCCAAGAACGAATCCCACTGCAGCGGGCTGGTACTGCTGAAATTGTGGCTGAAAATGTACTGCACCTGCTCCAACAAGATTTTCTCACAGGTGTGGTCATCCCTGTTGCTGGCGGAGAATTTCTTTGAGCCATCTAAGACCCTCACTTTTCCATTCTGAGCAATGCAGACAACGTCACGTCTGCATCGCCTTCGTGCGCACTCCGCAGTTTTGGAAAATGACCCTACCCCTAGCAGCTGTCTGAAAATTAGCCCCCGTTTTTCAGGAGTAAAGGTCACTTGAAATGCATCCATCCATTCCGTAACTTGTTTATGGATACGCACATACATTGTGATGTGACACTTGACACATGACATCACCCCTCAATCCCTGACAAAAATAACTTGACATCCAGAATTTTATAGATCAAACTTGTGGAAGATTCCAGTTTGGAATCACAAATAATTTTAAAGTGGTTGCTTACTCATTTTTAAAAAAAATTCAACCCATAAAATCCCCCTTAAGGAGTTTAAATTTCCCATGACAGAAAATCTGAACCCATTTGCTATTGCCCAGGCGCAGCTTGATAAGTCAGCCGCCGTTTTACAACTTGACCCCGATATGCATGCCTTTTTGCGCGAACCTATGCGCGAATTTCATTTCACCATTCCCGTGAAAATGAGTGATGGCCGCACGCAAATATTCAAGGGGTTCCGGGTGCAGTACAATGATGCCCGCGGCCCGGCGAAAGGCGGTATTCGGTTTCACCCGAATGAAACCATCGATACCGTGCGTGCTTTATCTGCCTGGATGACCTGGAAAACGGCCGTTGCCGATATTCCGTTAGGTGGTGGCAAAGGTGGTGTCATTTGTGAACCGCGTGAAATGGATGCCGGTGAACTGGAACGGCTCAGTCGTGGTTACATGCGCAATATCGCTCACTACGTTGGCCTCACCAAAGATTCCCCAGCCCCAGACGTACACACCAATCCGCAAATCATGGCTTGGATGCTCGATGAGTATGAAGTCTTAACCAATCACCGCGAACCAGGCGTGATCACCGGCAAACCGCAGCCCCTTGGTGGTTCTGCTGGACGCAGCCCGGCTACCGCGATGGGCGGCATGTTTACCATTCGGGAAGCAGCCAAACTAAAAGGCATGAGCCTGGAAGGAACCACGTGTGCCATTCAAGGCTATGGCAATGTAGGCGGCTTTGCTCATCGACTGGCGCATGATTTGTTTGGCCTGAAAGTGGTTGCAGTTAGCGATGAGTTTGGTGGCATTTACAATGCCAATGGCTTAAATCCTGATGAGGTGAATGCCCACTTCCGCCAGACCGGTAAAGTCATCAACTGCCCTGGCACAGATGCAATAACCAATGCTGAACTGTTGGAATTAGACGTTGATATTTTGATTCCAGCTGCTATTGAGAATCAATTAACCGGGCAGAATGCAGCCAACATCAAAGCCAAAGTGATCGCAGAATTGGCGAACGGTCCCACGACCCCAGAGGCAGATGAGATTTTGGTGGATAAAGGCATCTATATCATCCCCGACTTCTTGTGCAATGCTGGGGGAGTGATTGTCTCCTACTTTGAAATGGTGCAAAACGCCTACCAGTTCTACTGGACGGAAGACATGGTCAATGAACGGCTTGATCGGAAGATCACAACGGCTTTCCAGGCGGTGCATGAGATGTCTCTAGCCAAGCGTGTGGATACGCGGGTGGCAGCGTATTTGGTTGCCGTTAATCGGGTAGCAGAGGCAGTTCGCCTGCGTGGCTGGGTTTGACCTTGACTGTTCAGTAAATCATAAACCATAAACCGTGATCAGTGATCGGTAAACCGTGATCAGTATGCCGTGTTTCGTCAACTGAATACCGCATCCCGATGACCGTATGCCGATTGCTGATCGCTGATTACCGCCTACTTAAATTTGCCAACGGCCGTTTACCCAGCTAGAATGCTCGCCATGAGCAGAGTTGTTTTCATGGGTACACCTGATTTTGCCGTACCTGGTTTACAAGCGTTAATCGCAACACAAGATGTGGTGGGCGTGGTTACCCAGCCCGACCGCCCTGCCGGGCGGGGGCGACAGCTGCGCCCCTCACCAGTCAAAGTGGTGGCAGAAGCGGCTGGCATTCCTGTCTACCAACCCCAATCCTTGCGCAAAAAGAAAGCAGCTGAACCACTCCGTGAATGGGCGCCGGATGTGATTGTGGTGGCAGCCTTTGGTCAGATTTTGCGCCCGCATCTGCTGCACTTACCCCCGCATCACTGTCTCAACATTCACGCCTCGCTGCTCCCTCGTTGGCGCGGTGCTTCCCCCATCCAGCATGCTATCATGGCTGGCGACGCCGAAACAGGCGTTTGCCTTATGAAAATGGATGTTGGTCTGGATACCGGTCCGGTCTTTGCTTGCCGTGCCACGACAATCCAGGCCACTGAAACCGCGGCTACCCTCCATGATCGCCTGGCAATCATCGGCGCTGACCTGATCCGTGACACGCTGGATGATATTCTGGCAGGCAAACGGGTGGCGCAGCCCCAGGATGATGCCTTGTCTACCTATGCCCCGCTGATCAGCAAGGAAAACGGCCGTTTAGCGTGGCAAAAGTCAACCGTAGAGCTGGATCGACACATTCGCGCCATGACTCCCTGGCCTGGTGCCTTTACCACCTGGCAAGGTAAAGTGCTGAAAGTGTTAAAAGCCACCCCTGATGACCAACCAACCCGGGCACTGCCTGGATATGTGCAGCTAGGGGAAGATGGCAAAACGGCCGTTGTGGCCACAGGGACAGGCAGTCTGATTTTAGAAACGATTCAACTTGCTGGTAAAAAGGCCATGTCTGCTGGAGACTTTATGCGGGGACGCCCAGAATTTATAGGGAGTCAGCTAGGGGAAAGAATATGAAAACTCTCGTATACGGTGCCGGGGCTGTCGGTGGTTACATCGGCGGCCGACTTTGTCAGGCAGGTCATGATGTCACCTTGATTGTGCGCGAGATCACGGCAAAGTCCATTGCAGAACACGGCCTATCCATTGTCGAAGACAATGAGACGGTTACCGTGCAGCCTACGTTGAAAACGTCAGTGGCTCAGACATTTATGGATGAAGATGCCCAGTTTGATTTAATCATTATGGGCATGAAAGCATATGATTTAACCGAAGCCATTGACCATTTAGTCGCCTTTTGTCCTGAGCCTCCCCCGATTCTAACATTGCAGAACGGGATTGATGTAGAACGGCCGTTGATACAGCAGTTTGGCGCTGATAATTTGGTTATTGGCGCTTTGACCACCCCTGTAAGCAAGCCATCGCATAGTCAAATTCTAGTTGAACGTGCGGATCGTGGGCTGGCAATTGCGCCCGCTGTCAAAGGAACCTCCATCACGCAGTGGGAATACATGCTGCAAGAAGCAAAAATACCAACAAATGCACTTGCCGACTTTCAATCTATGAAATGGTCGAAAGCCTTCCTCAACATTATTGGCAACGCCACCGCTGCCATTCTAAACCGCTCACCAGGAGCAGTGTATAAAGTAGATTCTCTGTTCAAGCTGGAAAAACAAATGCTGCTTGAGACATTGGCGGTGATGGAAGCCTTAAAGATCAAGCTCATTGATTTGCCTGGCTCTCCAGTGATGAAACTGGCCTGGGGAGTTAAGCGGGCGCCCAATATTGTCCTCAAGCCTATTTTGACCAACAGCGTCTCCAAGGGGCGTGGAGATAAACGGCCGTCTTTCCAAACTGATTTAATGTCAGGCAAAGGTAAGACAGAAGTCATCTTCCACAACGGCGCGATTGCCAAAGCTGGCCGCAGCAAAAATATTCCCACCCCTGTTAATATGACCCTCACCACTGTATTGGTTGGATTAACACGAGAAGAACTTGATTGGCACGACTTCGATGGCAAACCCGGTAGATTGCTGGCTGAAGTCAAACGATTTGAGAGTTAATTGTCCTTTGTTTGAATTACGTCAACGCAAAAACGGCCGTCCTTTGTTAGTGGGTCATCGCGGAGCTATGGCGGTCGCTCCCGAGAACACAATCCCTGCCTTTGAAGCTGGCCTGGCTGGTGGTGCCGACATCCTTGAGCTTGATGTGCAGCGTACCGCTGATAACCAGATCATCGTTTTCCACGACACATGGCTCGAAGCTAAAACGGGTGAGCCAGGCATGGTCCAAGATTACCCGGCTCAATTCCTGCAATCCTTAGATGTTGGTGCCTACTTTGACGAAAAATTTACCGGCACTGCTATGCCCCTGCTCGATGAAGTGCTGACCTGGGCGCAAAAGCGCACGCCATTGATGATTGAACTGAAACATGGGCCTCTCTTCGACCCGCCCTTAGATGAAGCTGTTGTCCGTCTCATTGAAGATCATGGCATGGTGGATAACGTGGTGATCACCAGCTTCGACCAGTTTGCCCTCCAGCGCGTCAAACGGCACAATGCCAATCTGGCTACCAGCCTTATCTACATCGGCCGTTTTCTCAATCCACTGGCATTGGTCGAGGGCATGGATATTGATGCCCTCAGCCCCGCTACTAACTTCATGACGCAAGACGAAGTCAAACTCATCCAAAACGCGGGCTACGCCTGCTCCCCCGGCGGCTTCTACTGGGATTACCCCACGCTCATCTCCTGGGGTGTTGATTCTATCAGCAGCAATGATCCGGGGAGTGTCCAGTTTTAGTCAACAACGAACTTTGATCCCCGCTCACCTCGCCTTCCACTTTGGTGGACGCTTCATCATAAATGCTTGCGCCCCTTCCAAGAAATCTTCAGTGTCGAACAGTTGACTTTGCGCCCAGCCTTCTAGCATGAGGCCACGGTCGATGTCGCTGAGGCCGTCAATGATGCGCTTGGCCATGCCCACGGCCAGGGGGGCTCCCTGGCTGATTTCGGCTGCCAGTTCTTCCCCTTTTGCCATCATTTGCTCTTCAGGCACGATGTAATTGACGATGCCCCACGCTTCAGCCTGGGTGGCGTCGATATGCTTGCCGGTGAAGATGAGTTCTTTGGCACGTGATGGACCCACGAGCCGTGTCAGACGGGTAGTGCCGCCTACGTCGGGGATTATGCCCAGATGAGATTCAGGTAAGCCCAGCTTAGCGCCTTCTGCGGCAATGCGAAAGTCGCAGGCCAACGCCAGTTCCAGCGCCAGGCCGAGGCAGTAGCCATGCAGCAGCGCGATGGTGGGCAGCTCCAGCCTTTCTAAATTGGTGAGGACGCGCTGGAAATCATCGGTGATGCGGCGCATGCGGGTTTTCCAATGGGGACCATACTTGTCAGCTAAAATGAGCAGGTTGCTGACATCGATGCCTGCGGAAAAGGCTTTGCCCTCGCCACGAATGAGGACAGCACGGATGTCTGGGGTGCGATTGGCTTGGGTAACGGCCGTTTCCAATTGAGCAAACAGATCCATATTGATGGCATTCCGTTTGTCAGGACGATTGAGAACAATTTCAAAAAGAGTGCCACGTTGTTGTGTGAGGACAAATTCTGTCATAAGGTTACCTCATATTTTATTTACCGTTAGTCTTAAGCGTGGGTAGTTGTCAGTAAACACCATCACGCAGCTGCTTGTGTCTTGGCTTTTACCCTTGTCATCGTCAGAAAGGCCAAACCCATGAAGAGGGTGCTAAACAGCCACAGCCAACGATATTGATTACCCAATATGTCAACCGTGATCCCGCCCAATGTTGGTCCTAAAACGGCTGCAGATTGAGAAGCAAAATAATACAACCCGGTGTAGGCACCAATTTTAGCCTCATCTCCATGATCGTAGACTAGCGGCAAACTGTTAACATTGACACATGCCCAAAACAGGCCAGCCAACACCAAAATAATAACAAATGTCACGGCACTTTGAATGATAAAGAAACCGAGCAGGGTTAGCACCACCATCCCTGCTAAACCAATAAGAATTACCAGGCGGCGGTTGTATTTTGTGCCTAGCAGCCCGGCAGGTAAGGCAAAAAGTATCAACGTCACTGTAACAGAACCAGCAAGCATAGCGGCTTGCCCAGGGGAAATGCCCAAAGTAAATACAGCGAAAGATGATAAGCCCGCTTCCAATGCGTTATAGCCCATGAACCAAAACAGAATACTGACCAACACAAAAATCCCGCTTTTATCTGGATTTTGGAACATCACCTTGAGGTTGCCCAGCACATTGGCTTTTTTCTCTTCTTCTACCTCAATTTGGCGCGGTTCCTTCACTTTCCACACAGCCACCAGTGAGACCACCACCAACAACGCTCCACCGGCCATAAACGGTGCCGCCCGGCCAAAGGATTCATACAACATGCCGCCCACAAAAAAGGCAATTAACGCCCCCACGCCACCCATTAAATTGATGATACCGTTGGCTTTACTGCGGTCATCAGGCAAGTATAAGTCGCCTAACCAGGAAACGGTGGGCGAACGGAACAGCGCCATGCCAAAGTTGGTGATGAGAATAAAGGCGGCCATCATCAAAGCTGATTGGGCGAAGGGAATCATGAAAAAGCCAATCACCGCGATGGGCACCCCCAGCAAAATCCACGGTTTACGGCGGCCAAAGCGGTTCCAGGTGTGGTCGCTTTTGGCTCCTACCCAGGGCTGGATAAACACGTTGATGATGTTGTCCCAGGTCATGATGAACAGAGCCAGGGAGGGCGCCAACCCAAAGCCTACAACCTCTGGGATTTCTTTGCCAGCTTCCAATAATTGGCGTTCAAATTCTGGATTGCCAGCTTGCAAGAAGATGGGGATGAACTGGTTGAAGATCGGCCAGATAATGCTGATGCCTAAAAAGCCAAAGCCGACGATGAATGTTTTGCTATAAGTGAAGCGTTTGAGATTGTTTTGTGATGCAGTTTGTTCCATGAGTTCTGCTCCTGAGTGTAAAAATGTAACGCATCAACTGTGTGTTGCTTGCTGTTCACTTTGTCATATGGGGGAATATATCATGGAATGGGGTCAAATAGAAGTTTAAGGAAATTAAATCATACGACGAGGTCGTTTCCTTCCCGTTCCTTGAAACTGACGATGCCATTCCCTATTTGATTTCATCGTCATTCCTTAGTGACTGTCTAAACATTACTCCCCGTTTTTCCTGGGTAAAGGTCACTTGAGGTGCATTCATCAATTCTATAACTGATTTATGGACGCGCACTTATTGTTGATCGGCGGGGGCGAGGCTGTGGTTTCTATTGACCACTTCAACGAGGAAATCACGGATGGCGTTCATGCTCTCATTCCATGTGGGATGTGTTTGGTATCGTTTGTGGGCTTCCAACCCAAGGCGGAGCAGGAGGCGGCGGTTTGAGATGAGTAAAGCTAAATGGCGAGCCATGGGGATGCTGTTGTTGGCGGTCAGTCGATAACCATTACGACCATGTTGGATGATTTCTCGGGTGGCGCCACGTGTGGTGCCAATGACTGGCAGACCAAAGCTCATGGCTTCTATGATGGAGGCACCCAATACTCCATCCCCATCGGGAATGACAGCTACTTGATTGCGCTGGTAGATTTCAACTATGGCTTCTTTGGTGGGGGTGCCGCAGAAGGTGACATTTTGTTGGGTGTCTATCATGTCTAGCATGGGGGGCAGCCAGCGGCGCCTTGTTCTCGATTCTACGACGAAGTCAGATATCACATCCAGGTGCCATTGGTGCGACGGGAGGTAGTTCAGCGCAGTCACCAAGCTAAACAGAGCCTGGCGCTGTTCGTAGCCACCTACAAATACCACATGCAGTGGTCCTGGCTTTTGGGCACGAGATACAATGTCATGAGGGCTGATGCTGCTGGGTAATCGGTCGCTGCCAGGATACGCTACCATCGACGGCCGTTCTTGTGTGTCGTTCAGTAGTTTTTCCACAGATACCCGCGCCATGCGGCTGGAGCAAATGAAGGCATCTGCTGTCTCAAAATAGCGCTGCTCTAGCTTGCGATAGCCGAATTTGAGCCAGGGCAGCCACTCAGCTTCGTGTTGCACAGCATGGACGATACTGACGATGGGAAAGGGGGTTTCAGGCTGGAGCCGTTGGTTGAGCCAAAACAAGGCGGGGTAAGTGCGTGCATCTTGAAGCAGGAGATCAAAATTGGCACGACGCAGGTTGTCGAAAAAGGCGCGGTTGAGATTTTGTTTGAGTGACTGGGTGAAGCCGGCGTCAGACAGGGAAATCACTTCAACATCGTCGCCTTCTTCGTAGAGGCAGCTAACAAGTTGGGCATCATACAAATGCCCGCTGGAGACACTGTGCAAACGGCCGTTAACAATCAATCCAATGCGCATAAGGTCATTATAGTGTAACGCAAAATAGGTCGTTTTCTCAACGATTTTTAAATGAAATCAGCGCAAATTCATCAAAAGGGATTTCAGATGTCGGAACGTCCAAAGATGGGGAGTACGGCGGCTCTAGCTTGATGGCTGAGGCGCATCTGATAACAGCTGCCACCAGGCTTGCCACGGACGGGCAGATGCTGCCGGGTCTGGTGTCGGTGGTGCTGCCGGTGTGGCTTCAGGCGGTGCTGCTTCCGGCATGGGCACGACGCGCTTTTCTCCAGGTAAAATATACCCCCCCTCATCACGGGCATACGATTCCACATAATCATCGCTTTGAACATATTCCAAGGTGGCCTCGAGACCAATGTGCCGTGTGGCTTCCAAGTTTAACTCTTCAACCAAAGCATCTTCGCCAACCCCAACTAAGCGACCTGCCCGCGCTCGTCGAGATAAATCTAACCCAATAAACAAGAGCCCAATCACAATAAGCAGGATAATGATTTGGGGCAACGATAGTAACGGCCGTTGTTGGAATAATTTTTTGTGCATCGTCTTTAAATCTTAGCGGGAATCTGTTTATCTGGCAATAAGAAAAATGACCTTTTGACAGTTCCCATTCGATCATGTTTCTCTCTTGAATAACCGTCATAAATGAAGGACAATACTTAAACTTAGCCGATTACACCATTGGGTTGTTGCTGGTTATCAGTTCAACTGGCTAGTACAAGCAGGGTAAAATCTATGTCAGATCCTTTGAAAATCTTGTTTATTAGTGCCGAGGTGGCTCCCTTTGCCAAAACGGGGGGGCTTGGTGATGTGGGGGGCTCTCTCCCCAAAGCCTTGAAAGCGATGGGGCATGATATTCGTGTGGTTATGCCTGCCTATCAAAAAATCGAGGATGGTCTTTTCCCAGATGTGACCCCACTGCCAATGACGTTAGACGTACCTATCGATGGCAGCTTGATACCGGCTGGCGTGTTTGAAGGCCGCTTACCGAACAGCGATGTGCCTATTTATTTCATTGCTGAGTGGCATTTATACAAACGGCCGTCTTTGTATGGCTATTGGGATGATGCATACCGTTTTGCCTTCCTTAGCCGGGCAGCCCTGGCATTAGCAAAAGCATTAGCATGGCGCCCAGATGTGGTTCATGGGCAAGATTGGCATGCAGCGCCAGCATTAACCTGGCTTGCCACGGCAGGTCGAGGCGACCCCTTCTTCCATCCCATGCCTACCGTTTTCACGATTCACAATTTAGCTATCCAGGGTAATACAAACTGGCATATTTTTGATTACATGGGCATTCAAACCCACTCTTTGGCTGAAGAACCATATGGTGAAGTGAATTTAATGGCTCGTGGCATCTATCATGCCACGATGGTCAACACCGTCAGCCCTACATACTCCCTAGAAATCATGACCGAAGAGGGCGGAGCTGGCTTGGATGGCATTTTGCGGCATCGCCATTTTGATTTACATGGCATTCTAAACGGGATTGATTACGACATCTGGGATCCAGCTAAAGATCCCAATGTGCCCGTGCCATTTACCGTGGATTCGTTGGATGCACGCATTGGCAATCGCCGGGCATTGCAAGAACGGCTCGGGTTACCGCCACGGGATGATATTCCCTTGGTGGCCATCATCTCAAGACTGACCTGGCAAAAAGGGTTGGATCTGATGGCTCATGTGCTTCATTTACTCATGAGCGGCTTTTCCGGCGACGCCCAATTTGTTCTGTTGGGCACAGGTGATTATCAATATGAAAACATGTTTGCCACCATGGCTGGCTATCATCAAGATAAAATGCGAGCTATCCTGGCTTATGAAGCAGATTTAGCACCGCTGATTTATGCTGGTTCAGATATTTTCCTGATGCCATCCCTTTTTGAACCTTGTGGCCTGGGTCAGCTTATTGCCATGCGGTATGGCAGCGTGCCCTTAGTCCGTCATACGGGCGGTCTGGCAGACACGGTGCGTGAACCACAAACCGGGTTTGTTTTCCACAATTTCGATGCTGAAGATTTTTGGCATGCTTTACAGCGTGCTATTTACGTGTACAACATGGATAAACCACTTTGGCGTGAAATTCAAGAAAACGGCATGACATCTGACTTTTCTTGGGGGCGTTCAGCAGTTGGTTATCAACAACTCTATCACTGGGCTATGGCTCGTACGTATCAGTAGCTCACTGAGCTGTTGTCTGGCACTCCAGTAAATATGACAAACAGGAATAAGAGGTAGGTAACATTATGCGTTTCAAACGGGCTGCGGGTGTGTTGCTACACCCGACATCATTTCCCAGCCGTTACGGCATTGGTGACTTTGGCGAGGCGGCCTATCGGTTTGTGGATTTTCTTGTCGATAGTAAACAATCCTATTGGCAGTTGCTTCCCCTGGGTCCCACTGGGTATGCCGATTCGCCATACCAATGTTTTTCCGCTTTTGCCGGAAATCCTTTGCTCATTAGCCCAGATCAACTTGTGGGAGATGGCTATTTAACTGCAGATGCGGTGAAAGACGTGCCCCCTTTCCCTGAGCATTTAGTGGATTATGGCCAGGTAATCTTGTATAAAAATCAACTTTTTCAAGCAGCTTTTGTCCAATTCAAAGCGTCTGGAAACCTGGAAAAAGAGGCAGCCTATCAGCAGTTCTGCGCAGATAATGCTTTTTGGCTCGATGATTTTGCCTTGTTCATGGCTATTAAGAATTATCATAAAGATCAAGAAGGCGGGGTGTGGAATACCTGGCCAGAAGATATTGCCAAACGACAACCCGCTGCCATGAAAGCCTGGTCTGAAAGGTTGGCTGATGAAGTGGAACTTTATAAGTTCACGCAATTCTTGTTTTTTGAGCAGTGGCTGCGTTTAAAGGGATATGCCAATGAGAAAGGCATTCAAATTATTGGTGATATTCCCATTTTTGTGGCGTTTGACAGCGCTGATGTGTGGTCAAATCCCGATTTGTTCTTTTTAAAGGAAGATGGCTCGCTGGAATTTGTGGCTGGCGTGCCGCCTGATTATTTCAGTGAGACGGGGCAGCGCTGGGGCAATCCACTGTATCGTTGGGAGCGGATGAAGCAGGATAACTATGCCTGGTGGGTCAAGCGGCTGCAAATGACTTTCACTCAGGCTGATGTGGTGCGCATCGATCATTTCCGTGGCTTTGAGGCGTATTGGGAGATTCCGGCAGATGAACCAACGGCCGTTAAAGGGGAATGGGTGAAAGGGCCTGAAGCAGATTTCTTTGCCAGCATGTTTGCCCAGTTAGGCGAGTTACCCATCATCGCCGAAGATTTAGGCTTGATCACCCCAGAGGTAGAAGCCTTGCGTGATCAATTTGATTTCCCAGGCATGAAAGTTTTGCAATTTGCCTTTGGCGGCGAACGAAATAGCAATTTCTTGCCCCATCATTTTATGCGTAACAGTGTCGTGTATACCGGCACCCATGATAATGATACTACCATTGGCTGGTATCAGAGCGCCAGCGAAGATGAGCGAGATCATTTCCGTCGTTACCTGGGGGTAGATGGGCACGATATAGCCTGGGATATGATTCGCATGGCGTATATGTCTGTGTCAGACACGGCCGTTTCCACCATGCAGGATTTAATGCGATTGGGCACTGAAGCTCGCATGAACTTCCCTGGCAAAGTAGGGGGATACTGGCGTTGGCGTTACACCGCAGGTATGCTCACCCAACATATCACAGACAACCTGCGCCAACTCACAGAAATGTATAACCGAACACCTCCCCCCGACGAACCAGAAAACGAATCATCATTTAATTTAAAGTGAAGCATTGGGGATTTTATGATTAACCAACTCATTCCAGCATTCTTTCTTAGCAGCTCAGTTGCTTCCCTGGCTTTTTGGCGAGGCTCACTCTCAAAATCTGGTGTGGCGGGCGCCTTGCTCGTTGGCACCCTGATATTTGGTTTAGGTGGATGGTTTTGGGGTTTGCTGCTTACAATATTTTTTATCAGCTCAAGTTTGCTTTCCCATTTTAAGGAAACGGAAAAGCGGGAAGCGGCAGAAAAGTTTGAAAAAGGGCATTGTCGTGATTTTGGACAGGCGATGGCTAATGGGGGCGTTGGTGCGCTTGTGGCGTTGCTCAACGTGCTGCTCCCTTCACCCGCTTGGTTTTTCATGTTTACTGGGGCGATGGCAACGGTTACGGCGGATACCTGGGCTACAGAGCTGGGGACGTTGAGTGAAAGCCCTCCCCGGTTAATCACCACAGGGGAAGTGGTAGAAGTGGGCACGTCTGGTGGTATTTCACCATTGGGAACGGCCGTTTCCATGTTTGCGGGTCTTCTCATTGGCCTGGCTGCTGGTTTGTTTGGCAAGAAGTCCGTTTGGCAAGCCGGCATGATTGGCGCCTTGAGCGGGTTGGTTGGTTCCTTGTTTGACAGCCTGCTCGGAGCGACCGTGCAACAAATCTTTTATTGTGACACCTGCCAGAAAGACACCGAACGAAAAATCCACAAATGTGGCACTGCAACCCGCCAGATTCGTGGCTATTCCTGGCTCAATAATGACATGGTTAATTTGTTAGCATCCTTGGTTGGTGGTATCGTAGCTGTTGTATTTTGGTTTTTACTGCGTGGTAAGAAGCAATAAAACGTTGGCGCTTATACGGCTGTGGCTCAGCAGGGCATTCAGGAACGGATATTAAATAATACGACAAGGCCGCTTCCTTGCCGTTCCTTGAAACTGATGAGGCAGTCCCGTATTTTATTTCATCGTATAGCAAGAGCGTCATTCATCATTCTACTCGGCCACTTTGTAACCAGTAATGATGAAAAAAGAAGATTGTCCAACTGTATTGAAACTCCGACATATGTGCAAATCGAGTAATCAGGCTATCACCAGAAAGGCTTGGTCACCAAACGGCCGTTTATGGGTATCAGCATCCCATGACCAAACGGGATGGTTGTGCCATGCGGCGACAAAGATAAACTCAGTCACCTTGCCTGTAAGCTTAAGTAGTTATCGCAAATAATCAATTCATGACAACAGAAAATGATTTTCAGGATGAATTCTCAGAATCTGTCGATACGCTTGCCAGAAGAAACCTGCTGCTGCGTTTGCTCAACAGAGCCAGCCAGGTACTGACATCTACCATTGAAACAGAACAAGTTTTAGAACGCCTATTGCAGATCGCCGTTGAAATTATTGGTGCCTATGGTAGTTCTGTGTGGCTGTGGCATGACGTGCATTCAGAACTGCTCGTCTGTCGGGCAGCTTTTCACTCTAGCCAAGATGCCAGCTGTGGTGACAAAGAGCTGTTAATCGGCCAAACCTTGCAGCCAGGGCAAGGAGTGGCTGGCTGGGCAGCGTTGACAGGCCAAAGCACCATTGTGAATCAAGCACAAACTGATGAGCGCTTCTACGCAGAGATTGACCGCAAAAGCGGTTTCCATACCACATCACTTCTGGCAGTCCCTATACGTTATCGTGATGTGGTTATTGGGGTGTTAGAAGTCATTAACAAATATGAGGGTGCCTTTAGTGAAGAGGATCTCACGGTGGTGGAATCGTTGGCTGCGTCTGCCTCCATTGCCATTGAAAATGCACAAATGGTTGAGGCTTTGCGGCAGCAAAAACAGGATTTGCAGGCTCAAAATGAGGAGCTGGACGCTTTTGCTCATACGGTCGCCCATAATTTAAAGAGCCCGCTTTCCCGTTTGGCTGGTTTTGCCGAACTCTTGCTCGTTGATGAAGAACACTTTTCCCGGGAAGAAAAGCAAGATATGACGGTACGTATTATCAACAATGCGTACCGGATGAATAATATTGTGGATGAGTTGCTTCTTTTATCCAGTGTGCGTAAAGCAGATGTCACGCAACGGCCGTTAGACATGAAAGCCATAGTGGCAGCAACCTTGGAGCAAAACCAACATCTCATTGATGAGTATCAAGCCACAATTCACCTGCCTGATTCCTGGCCAACTGCCCTGGGACATGCCCAGTGGATTGAAGAAGTGTGGGCCAATTATTTGTCCAATGCGCTTAAATATGGGGGGCGGCCGCCCATCATTGAACTAGGCGCCCAAGCCATCGAGAACGGCAAGGTTCAATTCTGGATACGAGATAATGGAGCCGGGATTCCTGAAGAGCAGCAAGCGTTTCTCTTCACCCCCTTTACCCGTTTGAGTGAAGTGCGCCTCAGTGGGTATGGGCTCGGTTTATCCATTGTCCAACGCATTATCCACAAATTAGGTGGCTCAGTGGGGCTGGAAAGTGAGTTAGGCCAGGGGAGTTTGTTTTACTTTACGCTGTCAGCAGCATGAAATGAAGATGAATTTGTGGCGTTGGCAATCGAAAAGGTGACAAGGATTTAGAAACTTCAAAAATAGATAATAATATTTTTGAAAGTTTAATTTCTATGATTCCAAATAAAAAAATTATTGTGGCTAAATGTGATATTATAACTTCTAAAAAATTACAATATCTAAATAGTATTGGAATTGATATCTTTTTTAATAATTCTTTTATACTAAATAATTTGGGATTAAAAAACAATAACTATAGACAATTTTTTAAGTAAATAATTGATAAAACAATTATATTGCATAAAAAGGATATGTAACTGAGGTTTTGACTAATGAAACTTCATTGGCTAATTGGTTTGCTCTTGCACAAAAATCAGTTTATGGAGAAATGTATTATGGTTCATATATAAAAGTTGGAGTTCATGGTTATCCGCAAGATGAACCTATAGTAAAAATGGGTTATAGAAGTAGAATACTAGTAAGTATTGAAAATATAAATAGTCCTAGTGGAAATATATTAAATGGAAAAGAATATGAATTTTTCATGCCATATATTCCTACATCTCAGGCTAGATATATGTCTGATATTGATATTCATGATACTATAAAAGTATATGATGGAACAAGCTTGAAAGATACAACTTTTATACAATAAAAAAAGAGAGTTTTCTCTCTTTTTTTTAAAATTAGTAGAAAAAAGGAAAGATAAATGCAAATCACAAATAACATAAGTTCAAGTTATAATCAAATAAACCTAGTGAAAAAAACTAAAGAAACAGCAAAAACATCTTTTGCTTCAATGTTAGAAAACAATATAGAAAAGACTGAAAAAAAAGAAGAAATGGGAAAGTATGTAACTTATTTAGATAAGTTTAATATTTTTGATTCCTTTTCTGCTGAAGATAGAAAGATTTTTAGAAAAATATTAAGAGATGATAAGCTTACTTTATCCGAAATAGATAGTCTTTCTTATGAACAAGCAGAAAGATTTAGGTCTATTGGTATTGCACCAGGAACTTTTCTTTCAGAAGAACAATTTAATAATTGTCCCATACTTACTAGTTCAAATCAAGTTAAGGATATGCTAGATTCTACAAGAAAGACAAATAATAAAACTTTTAATGAAGCTTTGTATAGAACTGCAAGAGAGATTAAAGACGATCACGATAGAAGTGAAATTTTAGGGGAAGCTCAACTACAAATTTCAACACTACTTTCTAATAGTGGAAAATCTTCAGGAGTAAATCAATGGGATTGGGATTATGATAATATGAATATTGATTTTAGCAAGTTTTTAAATGATATTATTTCTAAATATGAAGAATTAATAGCTAATCCTCCAAATAAGAATCCACAATTTATTAAACAACAGCAAAAAAAACTTGATGGCTATAATATTATCTTAAAGCATTTTAACGACATAAAAAATGAAAATACTAGATATGCTTGATTTTTATTTTGAAGAGTATAAAAAATATATAATCTCTTTTTTATTAATTTTAACTAGTTTAACTTTTTCACTTTATTATTTTCAAGAAGAAAAAAAAGTAGATAAAAAACAACTTCAAAAAGAAAAAACTATTGAAAAGGAAAAAACTATCCAAGATAAATCAATTATTTTAGAAAAAGAAAAGAAAACTCAAAAAAAAGAACTGAATAATACTCCCCTTTTTAAAAACAAAAGAAAAATCCAAACTTTCTAAGAAAAAAGAAAAAGTAGTACTTTATTCAACAAACACAAATGATGGTAAATACTCTATAAAACTCTTCAGTAGCAGAAAGATGGAAGATTTAAATACAGATTCAAAACAAATTGTTCTAACTGCTAGTATAATAGATAATTATGAAGAATCATTATTTTCCATGTCGATTCGTGAAAATTATATAGAAGATACATCTATTTTGAGCCTAGAGATAGAAGATAAAAAAAATGCTTTAAAAAGTATATGTGAGGGGTATTTTTTAGATTCTTTAAGTTCAGGTTTTTCATATCATAT
>PDQY01000014.1 GCA_002746795.1 Chloroflexota bacterium
CCCATAGGCGCACCGCTTCTTGCTTAAATTCGGCTGCATAGGTTCGTTTTTTAGTTGTCATTAGTTCCTCCGAAAAAAGTGCACGCTGCTTTTTCTCTTTGTCCACTTTTTCGGGGGAAGGTCAGAATGTGCCAGGGCAAGATGTGTATGTATGTTCTGTTGGTATCTTGTATGCTTAAAGGTGATGGATAATTATAGGTGATTATCCCAAATCAACCGCAGCAACTGGATGAAGTTGGATTGTAACAGGGGCACAGACCTCGATATATAGATTCGCTCCCCAGTTCTCTGCTAACCAAGAGGATGGACAGTATCTTAGACTTTGATGATAACAAGTCAGAGAGCTTCTATTAGGCAAGTTAGTTCAGTGGGGCAGCATCTGCGGTACAGGTTAAATAGTGAAGCAATCGATTGAAGAAAGCCTTGCCTTTTACGATCGACAAATAGAGAGATTGGAGTCGCAAATCCAAGACCACATTGACAACTATCCTGAGGAGCTCAAAGCGAAACAGGAACTGCTGGCCTCAATCCCAGGTGTTGGCAGATGTCTTGCTGCCAACACCTGGGCGAGTTACTCGACATTTAGTTGTTCAAATCAGCCAAACAAGTAACTGCTTTTGCTGGTCTGATACCAAGGCAACTTCAATTTGGGCAAATGCATCACTATGGAAGCATTTACAAATTGGGGTCTTGTCGTTTACGCAATGCGCTTTATTTTCCAGCCATGACGGGATGCTTCACAATCCGATTTTTCGTGATGTGGCGGAACGATTAACTGAACGTAGCCTCACAGGTAGGTCTGTGGTGGCGGCGCTTATGCGTAAATGATTGCCATTGGTCTACGGCGTTTTGAAATCAGAACGGCCGTTTGACCCTGAGTATGTTGTAAATGTTCAAGCTACTGCTTGACTTTGAACACCGTATCTGTATAGCAAGACGAAGGCTGAGCCTGTATAGCCACTATACATTTAACTTAATCTCTCACTAAACGCTTCAGACAAGGCGGGCAGCACCTCAAACAGATCTCCGACAATGCCATATTGAGCCAATTTGAAGATGGGGGCTTCAGGGTCTTTATTGATAGCTACAATTACTTTGGCTGTGCGCATACCGGCTTGATGCTGGATAGCACCGCTGATCCCCGCAGCAATATACAAGTCTGGGCTAACTGTCTTACCCGTTTGCCCTACTTGATGTTCGTAGGGAATCCAACCGGCATCCACAGCGGCGCGAGAGGCGCCAACAGCCGCACCCAGCGTATCAGCCAACGCCTGCACTGGCTCAAAACCTTCTGGCCCACCGACACCGCGTCCACCGCTAACGATGATGCTGGCATCATTCAGGCTAACACCGCCTTCCTTAGCCTCAAAGCCCACAACCTTGCTGGCGATGTCATCTTCTGCGACGACAGCATCGACCATCTCAGCAGAGCCGCTGCCCCCCGTCGATTCAGCCTGCGGGAAAGCGCGGCCACGCAGCGTAATCACTTGGGTGCCTTCCGTGACAAAAACAGAGGAAAGCAGTTTCCCAGCATAAACTGGACGGGTTACCTTCACAATATCGTCGTCTACTTCAATGCCTATCCCATCAGCCACCAGGCCCGCATCCAAATCAGCAGCCACCCATGCCGCCAAATCACGACCACGAGTAGAGGCACCTGCCAGAATGACACGGGGCTCTTTATCTTGCGCCATGCTGACCACAACGGGGGCAACCGCCTCCACGCGGAAAGGAGCCAGCGTTTCGTCATCAGCGGCTAAAACTTCATCGGCGCCCAGGTCAAAAGCAGCCTCAACCACATCGTCTACGTCAGATCCAATGACTAGAGCCACTAAATCTTCGCTTAAGCCATCGGCAATTATGCGTCCGGCAGTCATCATTTCTTTGGCAATGGCTGGAATCTGACCACCAGAATTTTCTACAAAGACAAATACGCCGCTCATATCACCTTCTCCTCAAACAGTTTATCGGCGAGTTCTTCCGCCATATCCTGTGCTGAATCACCTTCAAGCATTTCCACACTGCCTTCACGTGGCGGCATGGCATAGACGTTGGACCAATCCACTTTGCTGCCCACGTCTTCGACGCCGATATCGGCGGCACTCCATACTGGAATTTTGGCGCGACCAGCTTTGCGAATGCCCATGAATGAGGGGTAACGAGGGTCGTTGATTTCTTTGACGACGCTGATGACGACAGGCAGGCTGGCAGTCACCGTTTCTTTGCCGTCGTCGAGGAGCCGTTCAACGGTGATGGCGCCATCGCCAACCTCTTTGATAGCAGAGACAAAGGTCAATGGTGTCCAACCTAATTTACGAGCCGTCTGAACGGCCGTTTGCCCGGTATCTCCATCAATGGCACTCTTGCCAAAAATAACCATGTCCACATCACCCGCATGGTTGACAGCAGCAGCTAACACTTTTGCCGTACCGAGTGTATCTGCACCAGCAAATGCTTCGTCAGACAGTAACACCGCTTCGGTACATCCCATTGCCAACGCAGTTTTCAACGCTTCCTGGCTGTCCTCATCCCCCATAGTCATCGCAATGACATCTGTCACGCCATGATTCTCTTTGAGCAGGATGCCCTCCTCAATCGAGTACTCATCCCAGGGATTAACCACATTGGGTTTCCCACCTGGATCTTCCCAGCTCACATTGCCTGCCGCATCGACTGTCAGGTCAGCGGTCGTGCTGGGGGTCTGTTTGGTACAAACAACTACCTTCATGTAACAACCTCCGAATTTTAATGATGAAGGATGAAGGATGAAAGATGAATATGGATTGTGAACGTAACACAATTCATAATGCAAAACTCATCATTCGTCATTCTTAAAGTCTATCAACAAATCATTTTCTCAAAAACGCTTTGGCAGCGTCTCATTGACTAAAGGGTAGGGCAGCTTGCCCGGCTTTTGTTTCAGTAAGCAGTAAGAACAGTGGTTTGATTGTTCACTCTGTTTCATTTTGCCAAAACTCCGCATCATACGCTGGCAGTTCGCAGCGCAGCGGTTTATCTTTGCGGTTGCCGAAGGCGTAGGCAGCTTGCATCAGTTGATGAATTTCGCTGGTGCCTTCGTAAATGATAGCCCCACGGCTGTTGCGCAGGTAGCGTTCTACGTCATATTCGTCGGAAAAGCCATAAGCGCCGTGGATTTGGATGGCTTCGTGGGCGGCTTTGAAGGAGTAGTCAGTGGCATACCACTTGGCCATCGACACTTCACGAGTGTTACGCAGCCCTTTGTTTTTGAGCCAGCCCACTTTGAGATAGAGTAAGCGCGAGACATCGTACCATTGCTGCATCCAGGCGATTTTTTGCTGCACCAGTTGGTGTTGGGCGATGGGTTTGCCGAAGGTTTCCCGCGCTTTTGCGTATTTGATGGAGGCTTCCATGGCGGCGCGAATGAGTCCGGTGGCTCCAGATGCAACTGTATAACGGCCGTTATCCAGGCAGCTCATCGCAATCTTAAAGCCTTCTCCTTCCGCACCTATACGATTGGCTGCAGGCACGCGCACATGATCACAGTTGATCCAGCCCGTTGAGCCAGCGCGTACACCCAACTTGCCGTGAATGTCGCCGGTAGTCACGCCGGGCCTATCAGTTTCCACCATGAAGGCGGTGATACCCTTGTGTGCCGGTTGGGCGTGGGGGTCAGTTTTGGCAAACCAGAGGATGTGGTGTGCTTTGGTGGCCAGGCTAATCCACATTTTTTCGCCGTTGATGATGTAATCATCCCCATCACGACGAGCCGTGGAAGCCATAGCTGCTACGTCAGAGCCAGCACCAGGCTCAGTCAGGCCAAAGCCAGCATATTTTTCACCGCGTGCTTGCGGAGCCAGAAAGCGTTGTTTTTGCTCTTCATTGCCCCATTGCAGCACGCCCATACTATTCAAGCCCATATGCACAGACATGACCACGCGCAACGTCGTATCGATCCGCTCCAGCTCTTCACAAACCAGCCCCAACGTCACGTAATCGAAACCCTGACCACCGTAGCGCACTGGAATATTGATGCCGAGAATGCCGAGTTCAGCCATCCGAGGCAGCGCAACCGGATTCATTTCTTGTTTCCGGTCATACTCTTTTATCGACGGATAAATTTCACTCTCGCCAAACTCACGAACCATGCGGGCCGCTTCCAGTTGTTCTTCGTTTAGGGAAAAGTCTAGCATTGTACCGGTTCTCATGGGCGCTGTGTATTTTTCTGGTATTCGAGCCAAAAACAGCTAACATCATTATAACGAGACGAGAAATGATACGCAACATGTCGCACTGCGTCATGAAACAGTTAAGGAATTGGTTCATCCAGATTCATCAATGGTTATTGTAAAAGGTGCAGAGCGTCGTTTATGGACAAAGTTAATGGCGCGGCAGGATGCACAAGAACGCTTAACTGAAGTTTTCTGCTTGGAATGGTTGAATAAGAAAGAGGCTGCCTGATGGGATGGGAATCATAGCAGCTTTGGGTAGATTTTCGTTAAAACCCTGTTTTCTCTGCATTCCTTTAATTTTTAATCTCAAAAATGAAGACGCCATCCCTGGCGTAAAGTAAATCAATGGCTGGGTTTTGGTTGAGTTGGGCGGGGTTGAGGAAGCCGCCACGCGCACCGACGTAGAGGTGGGTGAAGCCGTTTTCACGGAGCCAGTTGGCGGCGGCCGCGGTTGACCAATCTTCAATGCTGCTGGCTTGCTGGTTGAGTTCTCGGTTGGCTGCAAATAACTGGCGGTTGTAGATGTGGTCAATGGGCAGGGCGTTGCTCATGCGTCTGGTGAGGGGATTGAGCCAGGCACCGCCATCATGGCCTGCCCAAGTGTTGCCGAGCCATTTCCAGGTGCTGGCGGCAAGAGTGGCTTCTGGGGGCAAGTTTTCATCAACCCAAGCTAATCCCTCTGCGTCTGGTCGCCAGGCGAGGATGGTGTTGCTGTTGAGAATGTTGATTTGGTAGAAGATGCCGAAGAGAAAGGTCGCCGTGAGCAATCCCCCAGCGATGAATGCCCCCAATATTTGCCCTAACCAATGCCGCCGCTGCAGCCAGCGCCAAATCTGGACAGCGACCATTGCCAGAAAAATTGATAAGGGTATAAAAACGGTGATGTACATGCTGTTGATGTTGATGAGCGCGGTGCCTGGCAAGCCCCAACGGTCAGCGCTGGTGATGAGGAAGAGGAGGGCAACCCAACCGGCCAGAGCTAACGGGACAGTTGTCCATGTTCTGCGGCGCAATGCTGGAATTATGAGCAACCAAAATAGTATACCGGCCAAATAGATAAACGGCCGTTCCCAGCCCGAGTTCAGGTAACCAACAGGAAATTCATTGTAGCCTTCGATGGTGTTGGTAATGGATTTGACTGGTTCGGTGACAAGCAGCAAGTTCAGGGCATGAGGTGCCACCAATAATGCACCCAGTCCTGCCGCCATTGCCAGCCAACGGCCGTTTCTGCCCACACTCATCAGCCATACCATCAAAGCAAAGGGCAAGAAGTAAAAGAACACCCGAAAGTGTACCAGGAACAAGCCCGCCGCCAACACGCCAACCAGCCACCACGTTTGCCGCCACGACGTGGCGCCACGCACCAGCCGCCACGTCAATCCAAGCAGCACCGGCATCAGCAGAACGGCCGTTAACTGCGTCATCCGTCCCCAAGAAACGTAATAAGCCGGGAAGAAAAAAGGCAGTGCCACCAAAAACGCTGCCAGCAGCCCCACCAAACGGCGGCGGGTGAAAAACCAGCCCCCAGCGTACACTGTCAGCACCACCAACGCATTGAGCAGTTGTCCGAAAAGCAGCAGTAGCTGTGGCAAATCCCAGCCTGTCATCAGGCGCAGACTGGCCGCGAGGGCATGATAGCCAAAGTGGTAGGGGAAGCGGTCTACAGGCAAATAAGGTGTATACGCGGATGGTGTTTGACCCTGCTCCGCCATAACGGCCGTTATCAGGGCATGGCGGCTCGAATCAACCCAGGGCGGAAAAGCCAGGTCGCGCACCGCCAGCAGGCGCACGGAGAAGGCAATCACCAGGAGGATGAGAAGGGTGAGATGTTCCCAGTGGTAATTGGTAATCCGTGTCCTCTTTCTTTTGAACCAAAGCGCGAGAACCACCCCCCAGCCCCCAATCACGAATCCCCACAACAGCCAGCCGGAGAAACGGCCGTTTACCAACGATAACCATTGCCATAGCAGCGCCCAGCCAGAAACGCCCAAGGCCAAAGCCGCGCCGAGCCAAGCCAGCGCATCTTCATAGCCTTCCCCAGCTGGTTTAATGAGCAGCATCAACACGCCTGGCAGAGGCAAAAAAAGGAGCGAAACCAGGAGCAAAGTCCCTGACTGGAGAACGGCCGTTACCACAGCCACCAACGCATCTTGCCAGGTCAGTTCATACCAGGTGATAAACCGTAAATCTTTGGCAAAAGTAACGGGGGCATGGGTAGACAGAGCGCCGGGGTACACCACCACGTCACTCGCCTTGTAAACATCGAGGTTGTATCCCCATACGGAAACAGGATTGTCTTCATTGCCGCTGATGCGCAGCGTGTAGCGACGCCCCGCCGAATCAGCTAAAGGCGGAAACTGAAAAGCAAAGGTCTGGTCTGGTGATAGGGACGTGGTTGTGGCAGCTTTTTCGGCGACGACAGCCCCTGACTGATCGAGAAGCTGGAATTGCAAACGGCCGTTCTCGTGCCCTGCTGTGCCATCTCCCGCAATCAAAACCTCCACTTCGCGCAAGCCATTCCAACGAGAGAAAAAAGATTGCTCGAGCGTGAGGCCATTGGTAGGCACAGGTAACGGGGTATTGGCGCGATGTTGGTTGATGTCGTCGCGGATGATAGGCTCCTTAACAGAACGGCCGTCTACCCACACCCAAGCCACACATACCAGCACCCCCACCAAAAACGGCAGCCACAACCAGCGCCGCACCACTTTTTTGCGCCAAGAGAATTGTGAGGAAACGGCCGTTGTGTCAGTAGAATCAATCATTTGCCAGGCTCGATCAGTTCAATAAAAAAAGGCCGCCCTTCCGAGCAGCCTGTCTCTTTCTAGTGGCGCCAAGTGGATTTGAACCACTGACCTAGGGCTTATGAGTTCCCGATTGAGATTAGCGCCGATAAGCCGCTCGCGTTTGTTTTTGCGGCTGGTATTGTATCACTCGGCGCTTGATTCTTCATCTTCTGGTTCTTTGCCCTGGGTTGGTTTGAGCCATGAGTATTTGCGGTGACGTTGGGCTAGTTCTTCGTCGGCCCATCGAGCGTAAAAGTCGGCTGTGACTTGGATGCTGCTGTGTCCCAGGGTTTGAGAGACCATGAGATTGTAGAAGCGATTACGCGGCGACAGGTGAAGTATTTTGGTGAACCTGTTGATCTGACTGATATTGTGGAAACGGCCGTTTACCCAATGGCTGAACAGGTGATTGCTCAGGCTACGCAGTTATGGAACTCTGGAGCGCGGTTAGATGCGGTGTTGGTGGCCGGTGGCGGGGCGCATTTGTTGGGGCAGTACATTGAACAGTATTTCCGTCATGCGCGGGTTGTGGACAATCCGGTTTTTGCTAATGTGACAGGCTACTACCGGTTTGCTCAACGTTTGCGATGAGCTAGAGGGTAGAGCTAGAGATAGAGAGCTGCTTATGAAGATGACAGTTTCTTTTACGCTGGATACGGAACAAGACTGGGATTTGGTGCGTTGGTTATCCGGGCTGCCGAAAGGCGGGCGGTCCGAACGCATCCGGGAAGCGTTGCGTGCCAGCATGGGGCGGGGTGATGTGACGCTGGCCGATGTATACAGCGCGGTTTTGGAGCTACGGCATTCCGGCCTTGCGATTGAAGGTGATGGGGAATGGAATGATGACGGTGACGAGCCGCCGGATGTTGCTGATAATTTGGATAGATTGGGATTGTAGGGGGCAAGGTTGCGCTGGCCGGGATGGTTGGAGGGTGCAGTATCGAAACGGGATGCTAAAATATGCTTTCTGTCTTTGCGATAACGATGAGAAAAGGAAGTGAAAAATGGGCGATGAAAAGAGTCTTGTGCCGATTGAACAGAGGGAAGTTGATTTTTACGGGGATACGCTGACGGCTGTGCAAGCGGAAGATGGGACGGTTTACGTCCCGATTCGGCCGATTTGCGGTTTTTTGGGTGTTTCTTGGCAAGGCCAAAATAGGCGAATCAATGAAGATGAGGTTTTGTCAGAGGTCAGTATGTCCGTCAACATTACATTGACGGACATTAAAGCAGATAGCCGCCGCCCTAAAACCAGCAAAATGCTTTGTTTGCCTTTGGAGTACATAAATGGCTTTTTATTTGGCATTAACCCCAAGCGTGTCAAGCCAGAAGTGAAAGCGGGTTTGATTCGTTACCAGAAGGAGTGTTATCGGGTTTTGGCTGATGCATTCCTGTTGCCGGTAACGGCCGTTTCTCCCATGGATGCCGATGATCAGGTGTTGATGCAGCTGCATAACATGGCACTGGTCATTGCCAATACTACCCGCGAGATGCTAGAAACAAAACGGTTGGCGAAGGATAACAAGCGACGGCTTGACCTGGCGCGGGGATATTTGCAAGGGTTGAATGAGCGGCTAGACGAACGGTTTACAGCTATCGAGGAACGCATACCAAAGCCGAGCGATGCGTTGACCAAAGACCAGGCGTTTGAAATTCAGGAGCGGGTGAAGCGGATCGCGCTGGCGTTAGCAAAGCATGATCCAAGCAAAACGCATTTCAGAGCTGTCTACGATGCCTTGAGTTTGCGAACGCACCGAACTAGTTACAAGGACATTCCGCAAGAGACCTACGAAGCGGCTATCAGCTTTCTCGATGAGTGGTTAATGGGCTTGTGGGAAACGGATGAATGATAAAGTTAGTAGCTCATAAACTAAAGTATGATGGCGTGACGTGGAACTGTTTGGTTTGTGGTTGGACGTGGCGGGAAAAATAGAAATTAAGGGCACGCGCTCCACAGGCCGCGCCCAGCTGCCTGCGCTTGGTCTTCGGCCTGTTGGAAACGGTCGGCGTAGCGGTCATTGGGTTTGATGATCAGAACCTCGCCGTATCCTCCCTGAAGCAAGAGTTCGTTTAGCATTCTCCCATCTGGTAAGTAAACGTAAGCAAGCAAACGGCCGTATCTATCCCTTTCCTCCTCCCCAATTTCCAGATACACAGTTGAACCTTTCTCTAACATCTCCTTGGTCAAGGCGCTGGCTTCCGGCCCGTAGCATTGGGTGGGTTTGTCGGGGTGGACGGTTTCGGGAGTGTCTACGCCAATAAAGCGGGCTGTTTCTTCCTTGCCATTAAGCGTAAAGGTTGCTGTATCGCCATCGGCCACTTTAACCACAACGGCTGGGATACCCAAAGCTTCGGCGGTGGGGTTGGTCGTTGGGGCTGGCGTCCACGTGGGCGGTATGGGGTCAAGAGCGGGATTGTAAGGAACAAGGATGGCGATTTCAACAATGGCTGCATTTCCGGCTACACTGACAACTTGAATACTGTGAACTTTGCCGCTAACAATGGAAACAATGATCGTTTCATCGGGGTTGGGCAAACCGTTAGGGGAAGGCGTGGGCGTGTAGGTAGCTGTTGGTGTTTGGGTCGGGCTGGGTGTGCTGGTAGGCGTAAGCGTTACGGGCGGCGTTAGAGAGGCGACAGCTTGTTGGTAACGGATTTCGGCTGCTTGCCATTGATGATAAGCAATGTTTACGTCTAATGGGTCAACGGGAGGGGAAGTTGCCAGAAGGGAAACGGCCGTTGCCTCCAGTTCATGCAGTTCCTTCTTGCAAAGCTCATTCCTCCAGTCTCCTGCTTCCGTGTTGTTGATGCAGTCTACCTTCTCAGCAATCGCCAAATCATACGCGGGAACGGCAGCTTGTTTGTTTGGATCTGGCGTGCCGGTGGCGATAGCGTGTTGGTAGTAAGCGTGGGCTAAGTCGCGGTTGTTTTGCAGTTCAGCCAGATATAATGAAGCTGGCGTTGGGTAAGGGGTTGGAGTGACATGGGAAATGGTAGTAGGGGACGGTGGGGGCGTTTGTGTGGGAATGGGCGTAGCGATGATGCGGCGGTAAGTCTTTAAATCGGCCACTACCTGACCGGCTGTGATGCTATCGCCTGTTCTCACTAGTATTTCGTCCTCGATATTGTAAACGTTTTTGACTGTGATGTGTACCAGACGGGGCGTAGGCAATGGGGTAGGGGAAGCGGTGGACGTAGCTGTCGGATGGGGCAAAACGTCGGCAACGGTTTCTGCGGAGCGGGGTAAAGTAGAGATGACGATAAGCGCGGCCAAAATGAAAGCAATGATACCTTCCCCCGCGCTGGCCGGACGGATACGGGCGAAGTGGAAGCGGGTTTGATTAGGCCAAAACAGGGGAATGCCAACGTGACCCACAAGCATATCAATGATTAAGTGGCTGGCATACGCGCTGGCCAGCAACAACCAGGCATCGGGGAACAATAGGAACATGATGACAGCGACAACGGCTAAAGCAAGCAGGGAATGGGTGATTTGGCGGTGCCCGTAACGGCGTTCCAAAGGGCTGCTAATGAAGGGTAGGGCGCGGCCAAAGATGGAAGCCTGAGTGTCCACATCGGGGAGCAAGGCGACGACCATGCAAAGTAGGGCGATGGAAAGCAGGTTTTCCACATAGCCGACTGCGGCTGTGTACCAAGCTACGGCAAGGATGCTGGCTAATATGTGGGTGACGGGACCCAATGCGTTCAAGAAGCGTTGCATAAGGGAATTATACCGGGCGTTGTTGACCTCGGATATTTCACCCTAAAGGGGCGCAGAGAAAAAAATGTGTTGGCTAGGGACAGGCGAGATCTTCGATACGGTCGATTTTGTCCCTAGCCGTTTCAGAATAAGGTTTGGCCGCTGGATAGGGTAAGCTGGATTATGGTTTTTGTTTTCACGGGGGATGTAGGGGGGACGCCCTACTTTTATTTGCCGCGAATTGAGCGGTAAAACAGTGGCCGGAAGATGACGGTGGCGGCGATGAGGGCAAAGGTGGCAACGTAGCTGTCGTACTGGTAACGCAGCACGATAAAGGAGGCGATTAGGACAACCAGGATAACCCAAAGCAGAGAAACATTTTTAGCGGCGGTCTCCATCTTCCGCAGTTCTGAGAGCGTGCCTTTTTTTGCTTGACGGCATAAGGAAACGATTGTTGCTGGATGGCCTTGTCCCATTTGGATAATGCGACGCTTAATAGCGTCCCGGCGTTCCAGGATGGGCGGTAACTGTTCTTCGGCAAGCGCGGCGGCGGCTTCCGGCGTAAGCGGAGCGATGCGGATTACGTCGCAACGGGGAATGAATGGGTTTACTTTGCGCTCTTGGGATTCGGTTTGCGGCGGCTCGGCGCTCATGGCAACCTGGTAGGCGGCTTGTATCATCTTGTGGATAGACGGCCGTGCTTTCTCGCTGGCCTTGTCTATGTTGTCCATGAGCAACAAGGTGGGTTCGGCCTGCAAAGCCAGCGCGGTCATGGTTGCCAGTTGGGTAATGGTAGCGCGGGGCGGCGCACCTGCGCCGCATTGCTCGATGATGGCTGTTAACCAAGTTTTATGAGATTCGTTTAAGTCTACGTAGACGGTGCGTTTTGTCTTTGGGGCATGATGATTTTGCAAGCAGTAGGTGCGACCGCTGCCCGGCTTGCCCAGATAAAGTGTGGCGTTGGCTCTGGCTCCTGCGTCGTGTGGCCTGTCAGCCCCAAGTATTTTGAGTAGGTTTTCTTTTTCGACGCGCAAATTGGCCGTGCCATTCAAGGGAACGCTCAGATGGTTTAGCGTGTCCTGGGGTGTGGTGTAGGCCAACCGGCCGGATACGCTGGGCAAGCCTTCGGGTTGCAGCATGAAGAAACCTTGACCTAACATGCGTAGTTTGGCGTCGCAGTTGGCGCGGATGGCTGGGGGAACGCTGTTTTGTTCGCGTTGGCATGTCAATACCATCACATCGCCCAATGCGGCCGATTGTTCGGCAATTCGGGTCAGGCTTTGCTTGATAGAACGGCCGTGCGTTTTGTCCCGATTTCCTATCTGCACCTCATCGGCCAAAATCAGGATGGCCAGGTCATCTGGTGCGGCGGAGCGCAAGCCTTTGCTGGTCAATGCCTGAAAGCGCGGTTCCAAATTCGCGGCTACGTCGCTTAAAACTTCTGCCCATTTGTCTAGTTCATTTGGGCCGTAACAGACGATGGGTAGGGCGTTGGTTGCGTGCAACTCTTTATAATGGAAAAGCTCGACTCCTTTGCCATCCAATAAAATTATTTTTTTCCAGGGTCGGCGGAGCGCATCTTGCAAGAACGCATGAACGCTTGTGCTTTTCCCGCTGCGCGTTGAACCTGTGATGAGCAACCGAAGACCTGTAACCATGAGGCTCATTATACAACAATTGGGGACAAAGAAGGGTGAAGGTGTCCAAAAGTTGTCCCGAATTTCGGTTTATTATCTACTAGTGTTAATACTGATTAACACCAATATATGGTATAATTGAAGAAATGTCACCCTAGCCTACTGGCCGGGCCGGTGGCAAGCTGAAAAAACAGGAGAGATGCAAAATGCGAAAACACAACAAATTATTGCCGGTCACTGGCCGGAAAATCCCAAAGATTGAACCATTTGAAGATGCGCCGTTGTTCTTGCGCGATGCGGGGATGAACAGCCCCAAGACGGAGCGGACTTACCGCGCCGGTCTGCGGGCGTTTGCTGATTGGCTGCAACACACGGGACGCGACGGCTACACCATCGCCCATGATTGGCCGCTGCCCCCTACCCTGCTGTCAACATCGGGCATTCTGGCATTCCGGTCATGGCTGCTGGCGAACAAGTCAGTTTCGACGGCGCGGACGTATACGGCGGCCATTGTGGGGTATCTGTACTTTCTGGATGGCGCCGGGAAGCTGCCGGAAGGGGTTAGCCTGGGGAAGTTGGTCGGGCAGTTAAAAAGGCGGTCGGTGGATCGGAATCATGCCGCGGCCGTGGTTGATTTGGATAAGGCGCGGCAAGAAGGCATTCCGGCAATCATGGACTATTATGATGGCAAGCCATTACCGGCTGAAAATGACAGATACAACCGGCGACTATCCATTTTACGGGATAGGGCATTGGTTCATGTGTTGTATGCGACGGCGGCGCGATTGTCCGAGGTTCTGGCGTTGAATCGGGTGAAGGTGGCCGGGGGACGGTCGGACACGGCGACGATTACGGGGAAAGGGAACAAGAGCCGGACGCTGCACCTTTTGCCCAACGCCCAACGCGCCATCCGCGCTTACCTGGCCGAACGGACGGATAGCAACCCGGCTTTGCTGGTGTCTCATAGCAATTATTCGAGGGGGGCGCGGCTGTCAGAATCGGGAGCGACGGAAATAATCAAAACGGCCGTAAGGGAGCAAGGGTTGCATGAATCGCTGTCGGCGCATGACTTCCGGCATTACCGGGCTACGCAGTTGCTGCGGGATGATGTTCCGCTGCCTGTCGTACAAGAATATCTGGGACATGCCGACATTGCGACGACAAGGGGCATTTATGCGCCGGTGTTGGGGATTAAAAAGGTGAGGGAGTGGCTGGATATGGCAGCGGTTGAGGATGGGGTCATTGCTAAATGACCTGGCGGCCGTCTGTGTCCCTACTGGTGATGGGTGTCAGTTGTGCTAAAATGGTGCTCCTCATTTTTTCTGGCCTTTTGGCTTACGCAAAGACAGGTGAGGACTACCAACGGGCTGCGCCAGCGAAGGAGCGCAGCCCGTGTGGTTTGGTTAGAATAGCTGTGACTGGAACAATAGATGAGCCGGGCCTGCTTTGCCCGGTTCGCCTACCCCCTCCCCCCAAGAACGGGCCGCGTTCAAAACGCGGCCCGTTTGTTTTCCCAATGACCTGCATAAAAACGGCCGTTTCGCCAAACAACGAGCGAAGTTCAACGGCAGGCGGACGCGGAGCTTTGCGGAGCGTCGGCCTGCCTTGAACGGAGCGGACTTCGATTAGTAAACGGCCGTTTGCGGGGCTGCCTGACTTTCAATGACCAAATAGCGGAGCGCGTTAGGCGGGAACGGCGTCGGCGTTAGCCGTGTCCCAGCCGTTCCCGCCAGCGCGAAGCGAAGACGGCCGTTTTGCCAAGATATTGACCTAAATTCCTGAGTTTCAAGAGAAACGAGCGTAGGACGTTGGCCGGGCGGCGATGTTCCGCCGTCCGGACAGACCGGAGCGGAGACGGCCACGTTCGGCTACGCTCAGTGCAGGCCGTTTCCCAAGCCCTGGAAGGGAAAACAGCACTTCTCTAGCCGAACCCTGCGCTTCCCTGGCCGAAGTCTGCACTATTGAGGCCGAAGGGTGGGCTACTGATGCCGAATAAAGCCCTTCTCACGCCGAACTCTGGACTTCTCCGGGCGTAGTACAACAATCCATAACAACAATCCAATACAACAATCCTGATCAACAAGCCTAAACAACAAAAATAACAACAACGGAAACGGCCGCCACGCCTTCGCGGGGGCAGGCTGTTTAGGACGCCCTGTTGTTCTTGTTGTTGGTGCTGCTTCATCAAATGGGATTTAACGGCCGTTTGCGGGGCTGCCTGACTTTCAATGACCAGATAGCGAAGCGCGTAGCCGGGCGGCGATGTTCCGCCGTCCGACCAGCAGCGGAGCGGAAACGGCCGTCTCTAGGCGTTTTTAGCACGAAAGTTTTAGAACAATTAAATAGTTTCATATAGGGACATATGTCCTTATTTTATATTTCATAATTGACCTTATTTTTCCTTTTCCGCACCTTTCGCGCATTGTTTGCAAATGGCTGTTTTCTTTTTTCCCGGCCATTTTCCCGGCCATTTTCTTCCCGATTCCTGCCCTTTTTCTTTCTGCCCTTTTCTATCCTACCCTGCCCCATCTGGCCCAAATCAGGGGCGCGCAAGGGGCAAAAAAGCCGACATGGAAAAGGAAGATAGGGACGGAATGATTCGTATTTTTAGGATCATCTGTCCCTATGCGAAGTTGTAACTTATCCATAATTCATGCCGCAAAACGGCCGTTTATCAGAACCTTGAAAAGAAGTCTTGAGTTCCAAGAAAAACAAGCGTAGGGCGTTAGGCGCGGGCGGCGTCGGCCGTCAGGCCGTGTCTCAGCCGCCCCGCCAGGCCGGAGCGGGTGAAGTAGGGACACGACTACTGACGCCCGTTAGCCGATCCGCGTATGCCGTGTCCCTATTCCCTGTTTTATTTGCTTTGGATGGGGTGGTTTTGGGCGTTCATTTTCCACCAAGCCGACAACATATCAGCATCGCGGGGCTTGACCTTATTCATGCGGATGAAGCAATCAAACGCCCATTTGCTGCCCTGATGGGCGGGAACGGCCGTTCCGTCGGCGTAGGCGTAATCCTGACCGGGTTGGGCAGTGGGCAAGCTGTCGAAGTTCAGCGACGCATCTGGGGCCGGAGGGGGCTGGATCGGGTTATGGTCGCTGGATGGCTCGGCGGCCTCTGGATTGGGTTGTGGGGGCGATGGGGACGGTAAACGGCCGTTTCCCATGCCATTACCGTTTTCCACGTCGCTTGTCGGATATGGGGAATAGCTGTGGCCGCTGTTCAACATACGGCCAAATTCCCAAGCCAGCAGGTAAGCGTAAACGGCATGACCCAAAGCCTGCGCGTCCCATCCGCTAAATTTCACATTAACGCTAACCTCCGCGCCGCCTCTGCCCCAAGCTGGCTTGACTGCCCCCTGCCCCACGACTTCGCCGCGTCCGCGCTCAAGCTCGATGTAGTAATCGTTGGCTTTGCTTTTATTCACTTTCAAGGTGTTGGCGATGGGCGGCTGCTTGTAGGCGTTTCCCTTGTGGTCTTTGTGGACGAAATTACGGCCGTGCGCCAGATTGGAAAATATCACCCGCGCGTCGGCCAGGTCTAAAAAATGGGCTGTGCTTTTTTTGGCTCCCTGCCCCCGGCCGTAGACACCGGCGAAGATGCGAATTTTGGGCGTGGGTTCGCCCTTACGGTTAGTCAGGTCTAGCGCGTCCTCCACATGCAAAAATGCGCTGCCGGTTATGTAACTGTAGATGCGGGTACGGGTGTAATCGGTCATTTTTCTTGTCTCCTTCATATCATAACACGGGCTGGTAAAAAATCGCCTCTGGAAGCGATGGCAACCAGAGGCGATGAGAAACGGCCGTTTTTATCCAAAGAACTCGTCGTTAAAATCATCCAAACTTTTACCGTTGTGATGACCATTGCCATTCACATAACCATTGCCGTTAACCGGCGCGTGGCTGGCGGTTGCCCATGTTTTGAGCGCGTCGTAATCCTGGGGCGGCTGGCCGTGAGCCTCTGCGTAAGCGTCGAATGGTTTCCAATTGTTCTTGGAGCAAGTTCTACCGTTAGCGTAAAGACGGCCGTTTCCACCTTTGCCCTCATCGCCGCCGGGGATCGCCCACTTGGGTAGCGGCGGGATTTGGGCTAACTGCTTGCGTTCTGCGTCGTAATCCACCCATTTTTTAGGCAGGGAGTACAGATAGCGGCCAATGCCAAACTTGACGGCGGCGCGTTTCAAAGCGTCGCTGTAAGCGGCTTTGGCGGCCTCGGCGCTATCTCCGGCCGTCCCTACGTCGGTTTTGCTGACACCGCAGACGGTCAAGGTGCATTCAACGGCGGCTTGGTTGCCAATCTCCACCACGCGATAACTGTCTGACCAGTTCACCGGGGAAACAACAGAATCTAAACGCTCCATCACGTTACGAGCGTCAATGTAGGCGACAAAGACCAGGCGCGGGCAAGCGGGCCGGACGCAACCCGAACCCAAGAACCCCACGATGGCGGCGGCGCAACCCCACGCGGCAAGAAAACGAACAAAGGAACGCCCAGGCCAGCGGCCAGAGCGCAAGAAGCCCACGTGCCGGATCCAAACCCCGAAGACCAGGACGAGCCGGGCAGCAGACCGGCCGGGCAAGCGCAACCCGGAAAAGCAACCAGACAAGGCGAAGGCGAACCGGCCAAAGCGCGGACGAAAGCAGCGGAGCGACGCGCCAAAGCAGCCGCCGAGGGCAACCCCGGACGGCGGAAGGAAGAAGCGCGAAAGACAACCGCCCCCGACGCGCCAGCTCGGGCAGCGGCGTCAGCCCCAGCCGCGCAGCCAGTGGAAACAACAGCCCCGCCCTCGGCGGCGGTGGCTGCCAGGCGACGAGCAAACCGCCAGCCAGCACCAGCGAGGGAGCGGGAACCAGAAAAGCCAACGGAAGCGAAGCCAGCGAACACGGCGCTTACCTAGCCCAACAAACGCCACAAGGGGCAGAAACGGGCACGGAGACGGCCAACCCGCGCACGACACAGGGAACGCCAACCGCAGCACCGCAGCGACGAGCAAAGCGGCCAGCAGCGACGGGGGAAGAAAACTGCACCACCGCCACCCAACCGGAGAAGGAACGGCGGGAACGACGCGCCACTGGCACGGCCGCCGCGCCAGACCGCCAAGAGGCAGAAACCAGAGAAGAAAAAGAAAAAGCTGAACGCATAAAACACCACCTGAAAAAGAACTAAACGGCTACCAAAACGCCCCCAAGGCCACCACCGCCGCGCCGAAGAACGAAGCACAACAGGGGGCAGGGAACGAAGCCGGAAAACAAAAAACGGAAACCAAACATGCCCACGCTAGGCCGCCACCAACTGCCCAACGCAGCAAATCAGCGCCACACGAACGCGCAGTGAGCGCAAGGGCTGGCAAGCCTTTTGGGGCCGATGAGTGAAGCGGCACCAGCCCGGAGGCCCCAAAAGGCGCAGCCAGAGAGTAGCGATCTCTTGCGGGAGCAAGCGCGTGTGGCAAGCTGTGGGCAAGTTGGTAGGCAGTTTGGTGGCAGGCTCTGAGCGTGTGGCATCGTGTTTAGCTTTCAACGTTTTTTGTCGGCTTTGTTCTCTCCTGTTGTGTGAAGTTTGGAGGCGCGACGCATATAGATCGGCGGTTCAGCGCAGTGAGCTTAGGGTTCCCGCCTTAGCACCGCAGCCGAGACGCGGAACTTGTGGAGGGTTCCGGCGAGGAGCGCAAGGCAGGGGCGAGCCGCTGAACTGGCGTTCCGATTGCGTAGCCTCGTGAGCGCGGCGACGTGGCCGTGTTGGGAGCGAACGGACGGCTAGCGGATGGCGGAAGGGTACGGCCGCCAGCCCGCCAGCGAAGGCCGGAGGCAAGGCGGCGAAGCAAGCTGCAGCGTCTGGCCGCAGCGATCAGGCGGGCGATCAAGGCGGCGGTGGCCTGCAGCCGATAGTGTTGGCCGGGGAGTGAGCGAGTAGCGGGCGGGGAGCAAGTGAACAGTGGCGGAGCGTTCTTCTGCCGCTGGATAGGGATAATTCGATTGTGCCTGCCGAATATATTTGTCCCTATGTCGAAACGGCCGTTTTCAGGCGTTGGGGGTAGGCGAGCGAGGAACGAACGGAGCGGGGCAAGAAACGGCTACGTTCGTCTTGCTCAACGAGTTGAGCCTTTCAGTGCAGGCCGTAAGCGGGGTTTGGGGCTGCAAGCCCCATGCGGCCTGTCTAGGCCGCCGCCCCAAGCAAATCGGACGGCGGGGACCCGCGTCCGGCAGGAGCGGAGCGACTAGCGCGGGCGTGGGGCGGCTGCAAGCCGAGCCGGACGAAAAAGCCCCTTCCCCCAAGAGCGCGAAAATGCGCCGCAGGCATTCCGCCCCGCGCCGTCGCGCGAGCGAGTGGTAGGGTAGGTGGGAAGCGAGTGCAGGCGCAGGGGATGGGGGATGCCGCGCGGCGGGGGAAGGGGCGTTTTGCTTGGGGCTTCTTTGGGTAATTAGGGACAAGAACGGGGCGGATATCGGCATCTGAAGTAAAGATTTGTCCCTACTTTCTCTTGCGGAAGTTGCAATAGCGTGTTACCATGTTGAAACTTGCACGGTTGTACAGAATCAGGAGTTTGGCGAATGGATGAAACTAACTTGAGGTTGAAAGAGGCGGCTGAATTGATCGGCGTTCACAAATCAACGTTGCAGCGATGGCTGAATGACAGAGAATATAAGGAAAAGCATTTCCCGGCATCGTATCGGGTTAAGCCTGGCAGTAAGACATCTCCCTGGGTCGTGATGCGGGATGAAGTGGGGCAATTCATCGAGAAAAGAGCAAAAGCGAGCGCGTAACGTCATTTGGGAGGAATGGGGATAATGAAAACCAGCAAACAAGAACCAGTTGCATTGCCAAACAATAACGTGACTACCGAAACTTTATCATCTGCTTTAGCCCAACTTTTTGGTCTGGATATGATTGATGCTGACCGGTTAGCAGATGTTGGTCGCGTTTTGGGGGGATGGCAAAAAGAACTGATAGCTTTAGAAAAACGACTGCAAGATGTTGAAGAACTCCCTCGGTGTAACGCGATTCGGATTGACAAGGATAGACGATGCTTGCACCGAGTTGGTAAGACTTGCCCTCTGCACGGATCGCCCCCGGCAAACGGCCGTTTACGACCGTACATCAGAAAAGCGGATGTTGAAGCGACAAATGAAGCAATGGCAAATGATAATCTGTTCTATGAAATTGCTGGGCAGGTTCGGGATAAGCAGGACGAGATTGAGGGTTTGAAGGGGAATCTGGCTCGGTTATGGTACGGGGTCATTCCTGGCTGTCAAGGTGCGTTGTCGGGCTTTGGTGAAAACGGCCGTAATAAGTAGAAAACAAACAAGGCCGCTCAGTTTCTACGCTACGCGGCCTTGTCTGTGGTTTGTGTACCTTTCCAATTGAATAGGCACAACAATTTGTTTTTCACCGAAAAATCGGCTGAGTGGCGCCAAGTGGATTTGAACCACTGACCTAGGGCTTATGAGTCCCCCGCTCTGACCAACTGAGCTATGGCGCCAAAGCGACGGGCATTATACCCAAATCAATTCGGCTTGCCAAATTTTCATTCCTGACGATAAACTTTCTCACGACGAACTTTCCCACTGCCACTGCCCATCCGTCAAATCTGCCAAAAACGATGATGGCAGCTGCCTATCATACGTCACAAACAGATGGCGCATAGCCCGAGTGCAGCCCACAAAAAAGAGGCGTCGTTGTTCTTGAAGGTGAGTCACTATCTCATCTGGATCCGTAGCATCCGTTTCACGAGGCAGCCGCCCCGCTTCAACATGCGCCACCACCACAATGGGGAACTCCAGCCCCTTGGCTGCGTGCAGCGTGGTCACCTTGATACATGGTTCCTCCAAATCAAACTGGCTGCTATTCATGAACTTTGCAGGCAGCCCACACTCAGTCAAAGTATTTGCCAACGGTTTGCCCACACTGCTGGAATACACCAACACCGTGGCCGCATTGATGGGCAGACGCAAAGTCCGTGCTGCTTGATAGATTTGATTAGCGATCCAGCGTGTCTGATCCTCACTGCCAGCAGCACCATAAATCACTGGCTTGGTACCAACATGTACATACTCTTGTTTCATCACTTCGGCATCAAAGTCAGGGATGGGAGCCATGATTTCACAGGCAGCTGCGGCAATTTGACGGGTGCTGCGGTGGTTACGCTGCAAGATGCGCGTGCGTCCCTTCACATTGAGATTTTCATGGACTCGGGTCCAGCGGAACCCGCGATTATAAAGTGATTGGTTAGCGTCAGCCGTTAAGAATACCCCGGATGGCTCACGGCATAATTCAACGGCTAAGGCCAAAGCGGCCGGTGGTAGATCCTGCGCCTCATCCACGATGACATAATCCCAACGGTTGCTGAACTCCCCTGATTGCACTTGGTTCAGGGCAAACTGTATCAGATGCCCCCAAGTATATTTCCCTTGGGAGAGCAAGTTTTCTCGATATGCCGTATACAACTGCCACACAGCCTTCCGTTTGCCCTGGGAGAATGGAATGCCCCGTCCAGCACGGTCAGCAGCCAGATAATCCGCTTCACTATGGCAATTCTGCCCTTCAATGACCCAATCAAACTCAGCCAGCAAGTAATCTTCGCGCAGACCGTCAAGCGCATTGGCGGTGACAATTTTAGCCGCATCGCCCAATTCCTTAGGTTGCAAACTGGCCAGGGCGGCACGCAAGGCCTCTTCTCGCTGATTGTCCCACGCCATATCAAATTTTTCGCCACTGCGTCGGGCAATCCATTGGGCGGTTTTGTGCAGGGTTGTGATGCGTATTTCCTTGGGGAGGCTGCCATTTGATTTTAGCTTTAACACATCTTGCAATAATTGACGCAGCAAGGATTCACTAGAATTGATGAGAGCGTTGGTATAGGTCGTAAATAGGATGGAAGGCACTTCTCCCGTCTCGGCGAGATGATGAGTCACAATTTCACGAAGTCGGTAGAGGGCAACAGTTGATTTCCCGGAACCTGGCCCACCTTTTACCAGCGTAGGGCCAGCTAAGGCCCAATTGGTGAGAGGCTCTTGTTGTTCGTCTAGCTTGAGCAAAAAACCGGTCAGGGTGCCTTCCGCATATCGTATTAAATCTTCTGGATCAAACAGCACCTGGTCGGCTTGGGCAGCGATTTGGTTAGCTGTAGCAGGATACAGGCCATCCATAATCCGTCCCAACACGTCTGCTGGCACTTTATTGTCAGGAATATTAAGCAGATCCTCTGCATAGAGGCAGCGCATCAGCGGTTCTTGGAACTGGGGATCGATACGCCATTTTGCGAGCAAACTGGGCGTCAATTTGCGCGGTAATTTCTCTTTCTGTGATTTTTGTTCTTTCGGTTGGAACCATTCTGGATGGTTCATCCATTCTGGCTTGGCTGCTAGCTCAGGCCCAAATGATACCGCGGTATCTGGTGCGTCCCAGCTGTCAGGGACATTAAAACGCTGGTAAATAGCTCCCCGAGGTCCGATTGCCAGCAGTTGTATCAGCTTTGCTTCTGGCTTTACGGCATAAACAAGACGGAAACTTCCCAACCGGTACCGCCACACATTTTTCCACCCCTTCATCTTCTTAATCGTATCGCCACGAGGCGTCACGGGGTCTTGTTCCAGCTCCGTGACAGCTTTGACGACTGCCTGCTGCAAGTTCTTATTCAATTCTACAAAGTCTGACAGATACGCTGATTTCTGTACGATTTGCCATGTCGCCATTTTGTCCTCCGTTGGTTTTGCCACTATTCAGCTGGAAGTTGTTGCTCCCTTTTTCTCAATATCATATTCGGTTCATACATATTTAACCTGATTACCTGACTAATCTCAAGTGAAATTCCATCTGTTCTAAATCCCCGGCTGCCAGTTTGGTTACCCTGGCAGCAGACCTTGCACTTTGAGCAACTCTGCATTCAAAACAGAACCGCTGGCTGCGCCACGCAAGGTATTGTGAGCAATCGACATGAAGCGCACATCATTGACAGGGCACTGGCGCACTTTGCCCACAGTCCAGGCCAGGCCATTGCCGTTGTCGCGGTCTTTGCGCGGCTGCGGACGATCTGGTTCTGGACGGTAGATGAATACCTTTTCTGGCATGGTGGGCAGGTTCTGCAAAATTTCTGGCCGTTCCCAATTTTGGAATAACTCAATGACTGCTTCTGGTGATGCTGACTGGTTTAGCTTCACTGACACACTGGCAAGATGCCCGTCAATCACCGGTACACGGTTGGCTTGGGCGCTGACTTTGAAGTCTGCTAACTCAAACTTGCCATCCACGTAGGTGCCGCACAATTTACGTGGTTCAGATTCCAGTTTGCCATCTTCACCACCGATGTGGGGAATGATATTGTCGATAATGTCCAGAGAGGGTACGCCAGGATAACCAGCCCCAGAAATCGCCTGCATCGTTGTCACTACAGCAGAATGGAGACCATATTTCTCATGCAAAATCTTCATGGGCAGTACGATGCTGGTGGTCGAGCAGTTGGCATTCGCCACAAGGTAGCCGCGCCAGCCATACGCTTTTTGTTGATGTGGAATTATGGCTGTGTGGTCTGGGTTTACCTCTGGAATGAGCAGTGGCACAAATGGATCCATGCGGAATGGGGAGGCATTGGTCAACACGGCGTAGCCAGCTTCCGCTAATTTTGGTTCTAACTCACGAGCATCGGCTGTGGGTAGTGCTGAAAAGAGAACCTTTGGCTCGAGATTTTCCCCGGTTGGCTGCACAATCATGTCTGCCACTGCGGCTGGGGGATCGCCATCCAGCAACCAGTTGACACCCTCGCCATAGGGTCGTCCAGCTGTGCGCGGAGAACCAGTTAGGGCGGTGATTTCAAACCAGGGATGGTCAAGCAAGTGCATAATAAAGCGTTGCCCAACAGAGCCGGTCGCTGCCAGAATACCTACAGGAATTTTGTTACTCATCATGAATTACCTCCGGTCATTATTGATTTCAGATTTTTGAGTGATGATTAGTGCGCATCTATAAATAAGTGACGGAATTGATGGATGCGCTTCAAGTGACCTTTGTCCAGGGAAACGGGGACTAATTTTTAGGCGGTCACTCGGTGATTGATTTGGGTTCGGCATACCAATCGTTTATCTCCAGACTTTAAAACAAAAACGCCACCACCCACAATTTTGGGACGATGGCGACCGCGGTTCCACCCAAGTTCGGTGTCAGTAATCGGTATGTGGTGATTGGTAATCGGTCGTGTCTACTGAACACTTAATTTATTTGATTGCGGCACATTATAAGTATCCTGACGTGCTTGTCAAGAGGGGATTCATAATTAGGGGCATGCTATCGGGGATGAAGTTGCGTAGATGGTTATTTTTCTCTACTCAGCATTTAATTGTTGCGAAATTGTGCCATGGCCTGGGGTAAAAGGTCGCTGAGTTCGCTCATGAGCAGGCCGGATGCGTGTGGATAGTGAGAGGCGGCACTGGCATGGAGGTAAGCGCCCAGACAGGTTGCTTCGTATGTGTCTAGCTGCTGGGCCAGTAACCCGGCGATGATGCCACTTAACACGTCGCCGCTGCCGCCAATGGCGAGGGCGGGGTTGGCGAACGGGATGATGGTCACCCGTCCGTCTGGGGCGGCGATGACGGTGTATGCCCCTTTGAGCAGCAGGATGCAGTTCCAGGCTTGGGCTTGTTGCTGGGCCACGGTGACACGATCTATTTCTTTTAACTCTGATAGGGGGATGTTCATCAGACGTGCCAGTTCTCCTGGATGGGGGGTGAGAATGTTGTTTGCCGGCAATAAATCAGGCCAATCTGGCATGTCTGCCAGCAGGTTTAGACCATCTGCGTCGATAATGAGGGTGGGTAAGTTTTCATTTTGCGCGAGGAGAGCGGTCATGAATTCAGCCGCATGATCTAGGCCAGGCCCGATGAGTAGTGTGTTGGCTTTGGTCTCTTGAAGAATGGGGACGCTGGCGGGGCTTAACAGTTTCTCATCAGGAATGAGGGGGAATGTTGCTTCTGGAATTTGGGCGGCGATGGTGGCGCGAATGGCTTTGGGGATGGCTAGGGCGACCAGGCCTGCCCCGACCCGATACGCGGCTTTGGCGGCGAGGAAGGGAGCCCCCCAGTAACGGTATGAACCGGCGGCGATGAGAGCTGTGCCAAATGTGCCTTTATGCCCGGATAACGGCCGTTCTGGCATCATTTTTTGTGCATCATCAGGTGTCATGACCTGGACGGGAACTTCAGCTACCACGGGTAAATCGGGTGGGATGTCTATATCAGCGACGACCAGTTCGCCACAAGCTTTGGCACCGGGAAAGATGAAGTGTCCCCGCTTGGGCCCGGCAAATGTCACTGTCAAATCTGCGGGCAGCGCTAACTGGTCCAATGTGCCCGTGTCACAATTCAGCCCGCTTGGACAATCTACCGCCACGATAGGCAATTGGGTGGGGGCTGTGTGTCTCTGTGCTGCTGCGTTCGTCTGGTTTAGGCTTGCCAGATTGGTTTGTTGGGGGGCAGCTAGTTGAGCAGAACGGCCGTTAACCCCAGCCCACACTTGCTCCATCAACGCAGCCAACTCACCCCCGATTGGCCGTGTCACGCCTGTACCCAGTAAGGCATCAATTACTAAATCTGTGACGTTGAGACGGGCGCGTAAAATGGAGCAGCGCTGATCCAAAGCGGCTGTGGCAGCGAATAACCCCATGGCCATGATCTTGGCGTAATTTTCATCTTGTTCTGGGTCGCGGGCTTTGTAGAGGTAGAAAGCGACATCTGCGCCAGCTTCTGCCAAATAGCGCCCGGCGACCAGCCCATCACCACCATTGTTGCCCGGGCCTACCAGTACCGTAACGGTAACTCCTGTAGCTGGATACCGTTCCATGATGGCAT
>PDQY01000017.1 GCA_002746795.1 Chloroflexota bacterium
GTGCGCAACAAAAGTTTGTAGTACGTGCTTTAGCACGTAAAAATGGCGCACTAAAGTGCGCATACGAACTTTGTGGTATGTGCTTTAGCACGTAAAAATGGCGCACTGAAGTGCGCACTACGAACTTTGTGGTATGTGCTTTGGCGCGTAAAAATGGCGCACTAAAGTGCGCACTACGAACTTTGTGGTATGTGCTTTGGCGCGTAAAAATGGCGCACTAAAGTGCGCACTACGAACTTTGTGGTATGTGCTTTGGCACGTAAAAATGGCGCACTGAAGTGCGCACTACGAACTTTGTGGTATGTGCTTGAGCGCGTAGAAATGGCGCACTGAAGTGCGCACTACGAACTTTGTGGTATGTGCTTTGGCGCGTGGAAATGGCGCACTAAAGTGCGCACTACGAACTTTGTGGTATGTGCTTTAGCGCATAAAAAAGTGCGCACTATGAACTTTGTGGTATGTGCTTTGGCGCATAAAAAATAGCGCACGACAAGTTATTTCGGGAAAACGATGTTGCCAAAATTTGTGTGAATTTGTATAAATTCGCTGCGAAGAGAAAAATATGAGAGACCGGGTGTTGTTTTGGGCACCCGGTTCTTTTTTGGTGTACTCTTTGTTACAATCCAAGCTCTTTAACGGATAATTGTCGGGAGAAAGCTGATGCATCGAATTTATATGTTGCCCTTGCTCATTCTTTTGAGCCTGACGGTTTTGATTGCCACCGCTCAAGATGATCCTATGCCGGATGATGTTTCGCCACGCCCCACATCTACCCCAGAAAATGTTGTCACAGATGATACGGAAGCCCCGCCTGTAAAGATCGGCTCTCTAATGAGTAGCGGCGGGGGAATCTTCTCTGTCGATGTTAGTGAAGGTTCGGATTTTTGTTTGACTGCCACGGAGGCAACCGGGGGTGGCGCCACCCAATATGATGTCGCTGATTTTACCCAGTCTGCCAATGATCCTGTCCTGCATTGCATGTGGGGATCGCCATCTGATTTAAGAGGATACCGCACAGTTTGGTATAAATTTACACCCAATGCCAATGGTATTATGACAATCGACACTTTGCCTTCTTCGCCAAACTTGACTACTGCGTATGATACGGTGTTGGCTGTCCATACGGGAGGCTGTGACACGGGGTTGACAACTGTGGCCTGTAGTGATGATGCTATGGCGTTCAGCTCTAAAATCACGATGAATGTCCGCCGAAACACGACTTATTATATTGAGGTGGCTGATTGGCAAGCCGGCGGTAATGCCACGAAGACGCTCACAATTTTGTTACAGATTGAGCCGTTTGATTCGCTTTGGCAAATTGTGGATGCTGCTCCACAAGACTTTATCGGGACATCCCGCCATGCTTCTGTGGTGGTTGGTTCTGATATTTATTTTCTAGGTGGTCGTGACGCTCATGGTAATTTATTACGTAATTTTCAAAGGTTGAATACGGATACGGGGGAATGGTCGCAAATGGTTCTGGATATTCCAGGAGAGGGCTTGGTCAACACAACGGCCGTTTACTTACCAGCTGGTTCTGCAACGGGCACCCAAGGCCGAATTTACATTCCGGGAGGGAGTGCCCATGCCAGTGACCAGGTTTACACGCGTGACCACTATATTTATGATTTTGCTGCGGGCATTTGGATTCTCGCGGGCACACCTGTAGGCGGGGCGCATGTCACTGAGCCTTTTGCTTATGCCGCCGCTGTGCCTAACAATGCCCGTGATGGTTATTTTCTAACAGGTGGTGTGGTAGGACCCGGTTATCCCATTACCACGACATCTCAAGCCCGTGATCAAGTGTTGTTTTATCAACCTGCATTTGATTCTTGGACTGAGGCCTCGGCGATGCAGTCCCCTCGTTATGGCCATGTGGCAGCCAATGTTAATGGCCAAATATGTGTGGCAGGTGGTTTAAACTTGCTCACAGCTACCAATGAGATTGAGCTTGTGACCCGGGTAGAGTGCGCCAGTGGTGTGTTTGGGACAGGGTGGTCAACGGTTGCTCCCATGAATGTCCCTCGCTATTTTGCTCACAGCGGTGTCACTTCTGATGGGCGCTGGTTTGTCTATGGCGGTATCGATGGCACTGGCGTTGCGGTACCAGAGGTTGAAGTGTACGATCCGGGCACAAATACCTGGTCAATTTTGGGATTAGCGTATGATCTTGGGGGACAGGATGGGAATCCGCTGGTGTGGCCTGGAGGAGGCTTTGTGGGCAATTACTTATGGGCAGCTGGTGGCAGTTATGATCCTGTAGGGAATAATACTAATCCTCATTTATTAAAGGTGCGGATGTTAAGTAGAGCCACTTATTTGCCAGTGATCTTTAATAACCAGTTTGGCAGCAACCATACATTTGATACGGCCTGGTATAGGCCGTTCAATACTGGAATCCGGCAAAATTTTGCCAGTGCTCAAGAGTTTGTCAATGTGTATTCTTTTTATGTGGATCAATTGAGGACTGTGCAAGTGGCCTTACGAGATGTGATAAACTCGTCTACGGCTAATCTGAGTTTGTATGTCTATGGTGAAAATAAATTGATATTGGCCAGTAGTGAATCACCGTTTGAGCGGGATAAAACGATTACGATACCGATGGCTCCCGGAAAATATTATGTGGTGGTGAAAAATTTATCCATTATTGCAGAGGATATTGAGGATTCTTACTGGTTGGGCATCGGTGATCCGTAGGGTAGGGAAGTATGACTAAATCTGTTGTTCGTGTGCTGCATTTTGCAGACGCTCATATTGATATTGCTAATTATGGCCGCCACGACCCGGATAGCTTGCTGCCGGTGCGGGTGATGGATTTTTTGGGGGCGCTGGATCAAATTGTGGAAACGGCCGTTTCTGAGCAAGTTGATCTCGTCCTGTTTGCTGGGGATGCTTATAAAGACCGCAACCCACAGCCCACTTTCCAACGGGAGTGGGGCAAGCGCATGATGCGCCTGTCAGCAGCGGGCATTCCGACGCTGCTGCTGGTGGGCAATCACGACGTATCGCCTGCCACGGGGCGTGCCCATACCTTGCAAGAGTTTAAAACGCTTGAGGTGCCCCATATCTATGTAGCTGACACCATTCGTTTGTTTACGGCTGAAGAGTTGGGTGTGCCCGTGCAGATTATCACGGTGCCCTGGGTTTCATACAGCCGCATGGCAGCGTTAGACGTTGCCACTGATTTATCCCGAGAGACGATCTTTGAGCAAGCGGAAACTTTGGTGGGTGAACTGGTTAATCAAGCTATTGAAGCTGCTGATCCAGATTTACCCTTGATTTTGACAGCGCATGCCAGTGTGCAAGGGGCTGTGTTTGGCAGCGAACGAGCTGTCATGTTGGGCAATGAGTTGGTGTTGGGTGGCAGCATCGTGCGTGACAAACGGCTTGATTATGTGGCTCTAGGGCATATTCACAAACATCAGAGCTTGTCGGCCAAAGGTACTCAGCCGCCTATCATTTACCCTGGCTCTATCGAGCGTATTGATTTTGGGGAAGCGAAAGAGCGTAAAGGCTTTGTGGTGGCAGATGTGAGCAAAGGGCACACAGATTGGGATTTTGTGGCTTTAAAAACGCGCCGTTTCCTGGACATCAAAGTGGACACAGTGGATGCAGACACGTTTATGGCCGACATCATGAAACAGCTGCCAAACCCGGAAAAACTGGCTGGTGCAGTTTGCCGGGTACAGTTAACTTATCCCCGGGATTGGGAATCCCTGCTGGACGAAAAAGCGATTCAAGATCATTTTTCTGAGGCGTTGAGTGTGCAAATTCAGAAGCATCGCCAGCTAGAGAAGCGCACGCGCTTGGGTGATACCCTGGCTGTCGAAGCTATGACACCGCAGGAATTGCTTGGCACCTATTGGCAGACCATTGGCTTGGACCAAGAGGAATCAAATGTGATGCAGACGATGGCTGCTGAGATTTTTGGAGATTTAGAGCTGTAACAGGAGACGACTTTGTTGTGTTGTTTAATTTCTGTTCCCAGGCTGGTCAACAGGTTGTCTAATGTTCCAAGCTGTAATATGCTGCCCCGTATAATGCTGTTTTCGGATTGCGAATGACGTGGACGGGCATTTGCCTCATTAAATCGGAGAAGCGTCCCTTGCTGCTGAAAACTTCCATGAAGCGTGGTTTTTGCAGTTCGGATAGGATTCTGGGGGGGATGCCGCCGCCGAGGTAAATGCCGCCAGTGGATAGCACTTTCAGAGCTAAGTTGCTAGCTTCATCAGCTAAAATGTCTAGAAATATTTCTAATGTCGCCATACACAAGGGGATTTTGTGCTGGATAGCGGCTTTTACAATGACAGGGGTGGGATCTACTGCCTTCATCAGTTCCTTCTCTAGCCATTCTGGTTCGGGGTGCAGATGATGGTGTTTGGCGCAGGCATAGATGTTGGGAATACCACTGCCGGAGCAGACTCGTTCTATGCTGACATGTTTAAATTTTTTAAGCATAAATTCGAGTAAATTAACTTGATCTGGGTTGATGGGGCCAAATGAGACGTGCCCCCCTTCTGAGGGGTGGGCTTGATATTTATGACCATTCCACACCAGAAATGCTTCGCCTAAGCCGGTGCCTGGGGCGATGACAGCAATGGCTCCCTCCGGTTCGGCAGTGCCTTCATTGAGGGTGACCAGGTCTTCAGCTGTTAGATGGGGAATGGCGCTGGCAATGGCTTCTAAATCGTTGAGGAGATGTACCTGGGGGAAATCAAATGCTTTTTTGATGGTGTCTTGATCGATGACCCAAGACAGATTCGTGATGTTGGCCTGGCCGTTCACGACTGGTCCAGCCACGCCAAAGCTGGCACTGGTAATTGATTTAGGATTATCGCGCATGAAATCGTAGATGATGGCTTCTAACGAGTCGTAATTTCGATTTTGGAAGGTCATGTCTACAATGGGTTGTAGGGTGTTTGATTCGGTTGAGAATAAAGCAACGGCCGTTTTCGTGCCGCCAATGTCGCCTGCTAATAACATGTTTTTACGTTCCTTTTAGATTTTCTCTGTGTTAGCTCATCCTGGCTGATTGTTATGATTCAGATGATGGTGGTTTTGGTTAAGTC
>PDQY01000018.1 GCA_002746795.1 Chloroflexota bacterium
AACTGCTGGATCGTGGTTACATCACAGCCAGCATTCACCAGTTGGGTAGCAAAGGTGTAGCGGAGCATATGGGCGGTAATCTTTACGCCAGTGCGTTTGCCTGTGCCGCTGAGTCGGCAGCGTACCAAATCTTTCTGCACTCGACACACCTGTCAACTTCACGAACCCATCAGGTCATGAGCTCGTGTGGTGCAGTGCAGAATATGATGGTGGGCCAGCCTGTTTACCAATGGTCAGTTTTGAAGGAGGATGGGATAATTGGTTCGATGATGAAATGATGACGATTACACTAGCTGCGTATAAAGTGGCATTTGCTTTGGTGCAACACGGCGAAGCTAATGCCGCCAGTGAACAATTCTTAGCAGCCTATGGTGGCACAGTAACCTTTAGAAAGACAGATGTTGTCGCCAATAACTTGGGAGAAGCCGTGTCGCAAAACGAAATCATTGTGAATGAACATCCACTAGTTTCCATATATCCAAAATCCTTCACATACAGCCTCGGAAGATTTTGCCGATATGTTTTCTAATTACGTTCACAACGCCTTTGTTTCAGACGATTATGGGCAAGCCAGATACAACTTCATGTCAAGTCATATGCGTAATTGGATATCCTTGGCGGTGTCAAACAATGAATAAACATTCTGTATCTACACTTAAAATCAATAATCGAGGAGTAGCTATTACCTTATACCTTGCATGGCTTATGCTGTTCTCTGCTTGTAGAGTTCAAAATAACACAAATTCAGCAGATATATCTCCAACACCGATGCAAGAAGTTGAATTAGCTCAGTCAAGCGGTGTTGCAGCGCCAACTCAACAAACAACAAGAGAGCCAACAGCAACTCATCCAGCATTGGCAACAAAACCTGCCATGGTAACTGTAACAAAGAGTCTTGCTAGTTCAACCCCTACGGCAACAATCACGCCTTTGCCAACGCCAACATTCAATGCAGAAGAATTGCGTCAAAAATGGCATGAGATTGATGCTCAAATAGCAACAGCTATGGCTTCTAACAATGAATGTCTGTTACCTTGTTGGTGGGGAATAGAGCCCGGAGACTCGGTTACGGATACCCGACAAATTTTCAATTCAATCAATGAAAGTGGGTGGGTGAATTCACCTAGTCAGCGGGGTAAACTTCAACGAGTTGGTTTTTTTGAACATGATTATCGAAATAAAGAAGGCGATTATCTATCTTCTTATTTTGTAATTAATCTAGTAACCGAAACCGACCAAGTCGTAGTCACACACATTATTCTTTATCCACATACCAATTCTCAACCCAGCCTATCACAAAACGAACAAGTTAATGAACGCTTATTGCGAGATTGGGAACAATATTCTGCTCAAAGTATGTTTGAAATGTTTGGCAATCCCACCCAAATCCATTTGTTACCCAGGAATTTTGCAGATGGGGATAGCTTCTTGTACGAGTTCAACATCTATTACCCTGAGTTTGGAATTGTTGCATCTTATGACTTTCCTTTACTGAACAGTGTTAATGGGAAGGGAACAATGTGTTTAAATATGCGAGACATGGATTCCATGGATTTATACTTGTACAATCCTGCTAATAAACTTCCAGAAAGTTATTTACAGGTTGCTTATACGCTTTGGCCATTAGCCACTGAACTAGAACCAGAAAGTATTCCACTTATTGAATTTAGCGATTTAGAAAGTCGTGTTGGTATGAGTATAAATGAGTTTGTAACACTGATACTAAATGACGAAAGTGATACGAATTGTTTTAATGTGAATTGACGCATTCCGCCTGCACAGCGACCATTTGGGCAGCGTGGCTCGCTACACGCCCTTTGGTGCTTGGCGGACAAAACCAGAGACAAACCCGGACATTTCTGCGCGAGGCTACACAGGACACCAACACAACAACAGTGGTGATGGGGCTAATCTATATGAACGCACGGTACTACGCCCCAACTCTTAACCGCTTTTTGTCAGCAGATACTATTGTACCAGACCCCACCAATCCCCAACAGTATAATAGGTATAGTTATACTCTGAATAATCCGATCAATTTAATTGACCCATCTGGACACTGTACTGAAAATTACGCAGGTGAGGATCAAGTGGATTTACTTAATCAATGTATTGAGGGATGGAATGCTATTGATCAGTATTATGCAGACATGGTTTGGGGTAAAGGTGCAAATAGGGACAGAGAATATCCAAGAGATTGGATCAATTATTTGCTTGTTCATGCTGACATAGCAATGATTGAAGCTATTATGGGAGCTCATGGAATTGACTATGGTTACACACAAACAGGCATAGCGCCTAGACCACCACGAACATCGTCTGGCAGATCTGGACAGATGGCTAGAGAGGCTGCCTATAGAAGTCGGTGTTGGCAGTATCAAGATTGTTATGAGCCGGTTGTAACAGCAGAAGAGATGAAACCTGATGCAGCAGTGGTAGGGGGATCAGTTAGTGGTGGAGTTTTACAAGGTGGGGTCACTGGACAAGAAGTTGTAATTAACGGAAAATCCGGCGAGATAGATGTTTTTGGCTATGCAGGTGGTGGTACAGTCGTTGGGGCAAAAGTAGCTGGAACTGGTTATACAGGCCTTCTTTGGAATCTAGAAGACAATATGGATTATGTAGGGCCATCTTCTGCATTAACTGTAGATGTCGCTTTCATTGAAGGTGCTCAAGTCAACTTCGTTTGGGAAACTGGGACAATCCCTTTTACTGGTGAAACATGGGGTGTGACTGTAGGATGGACCGCAGCCGGTGCGGGGGCTTCAATTTCAGCTACGCAATCGTATTACTGGCACGAATTTAAGATTCAATAAGGTTTGCTACTATGTCCTATACACAAATGATAATCACATCTGCTATAGCAAGTTCTTTGATCTTCGGTATCCTAATCTTCCGTGGTTATAAGATATATAAAGATAGTTTCAATGAAGCATTTGATGAAACATTCCAAAAGGCGCGAAGAACTACAGGTTTATCTATGATGTCTGTAGGAATCATAGCGGCTATCATATTTTGTTGTATCTATAGCTTAGCATTATCACAATAAGGTGTATGAACGTCTTTCGACCTCATCATACGTTACTTGACATCTTCCACGGTGGTTTTGTTATGCTCGAAATTGTTGAGAAGCAGGTATCCTTCACGGGGTTCCTGCTTCTCTTCATATTAGCCACCTGTTCTTTCTTTTTGGACTCGCCCAAAAAGAGAAGAACCAAAGAAAAAACCGAGGCTCCCCTTCCCAGGTCTTTAAATTAGCTTAAGGGGGATACCCAATCTCCTGGGGATACGATTTCTGCTCGTTAACAACCTGCCGTCTTGGAGCTTTGTCTGGTGGCTTTGCCATCGCCTTCAAGCCTCTTTTCAGCTCCATCACCAACACCTGCTGGCTCTCTGGCAGCAGTTCCACTTGCAACGCCGTCACCAGCGACAACAAGTGAGCGGCATTACCATTCGCACCCGAATCATGACCATTCTCCGCTGGTTTTTCTGCCTGCGGCTTACGTAAATACCCTTCCAACGACTGCTCTACCTTTGCCATCGCCGTGTAGTAATCTTCAGCTACCGTATGGTTGTGAACCTCCGCATAAACCAGCGTCGTGCTCAACCGCTTATGCCCCATCAACGCCTGAATCGTCGTAATGCGGCAGCCCGTATTTACAAGCTGCGTGGCAAAAGTGTGGCGGAGTTGATGCGGCGTTACCTTCACCCCGGCTCGTCTGCCCGCCGCCTTAATCCGGTTTCTGACCAAATCCTTACCCAGCGGCTCATGCCGGTAGAGAAAGATATGGTCGGTATGGCTACTGCCTCGTACCTCCAGATACTCCTGGATAACCACACAGGTACGCGCCGTCAGATACACTGTGCGGTCCTTCTTGCCCTTGCCTTCTCGAATCGTCAACTGCTTGTGGGGCAAGTCCAACTCTAGCAGAAGCAAATCCTCAATCTCCGAAGTGCGTAAACCCGCTTGCCACAGCAGGTAAAACACGGCTCTGTTCAGGAGTGCATTCCGTCGCCTGGCTGGTGTATCTTCCACCTGCACACAGCGCTCAAACTCCGCTTGTAACCGCCGTACCTGCTCATCCGTCAGATAGCGTTGCAGTTCATCCGCTGCACGCAAACCAGGCAGCCGCAGCAGCGACTGCGGCACCTCAAAATCCCGCTCTTGCAGAAAACGCAACGTACCCTGAAAAGCCCGCAGCTCCAGATTGACACTACCCACACTCATCTTCAGCGCCAGCCGGTGGTCGATGTAGCTGTGAATATACGAGCGCTTAATGTCACCAATCTCCTGGATGTCATACTCAGCAAACAACCAGCGCCACAAGCGGCTGTGGCTGCTCCAGAAGTTGACGATAGCATCCTGCAAGCGCGACCGCCGCCAGTTCTGCTGTCGTATCTGCTGGTGTTGACTCAACTGCACCACCAACCAGTCCGGCAAGCCTTCCTGATACTTCTCCAGCCGGTTTTCGCGCATCGTCTGCGGCAGGCGAGCATAGCCTCGTTCCTCCTGCATAAAACGGCGGAAACGAGCCAGGGCATGGCGTCCCATAATCTGCCACCGTTCACAAATCTGCTTCGCTTTGAAGTAAGCCATCACCCGCTCAAAGCTGGTCTGTAAGTCCAACGTTTTATGATGCTCCAGGTGGTATCCCAGCACATGCCCGGCGGTAGGCAGGTAGTAGTCGTGGATGCTAGTATGCCCCGCATTGTTGGCATAGAGCCAGACCAGATACCGCTCCAACAAAGCCACATTCTCCTCCGGCCACACCGTTGGCGGCTGTGGCACGGGATAGTCCGGCGGCCACCGTGCCGTCATAAAGCCGGGCATACATCAGCGTTGTATCCAGATTTTTGTGTCCCAAAATCGCTTGTACCGCCAGCAGCGGCTCGCCTGCGTTCAGCAGCAGCGTGGCACAGCTGTGGCGCAGTTGGTGCAGCCGTACCCGTACCCCGCCCCGCTCTTCATACGTTCGCAACAATCCAATTAATCTAATAGATCCAACAGGTCACCGTTTTTGTGAGTTTGATGGGGGGTGTGAGCCTGAACCTGTTGAGCGTCCTTTT
>PDQY01000019.1 GCA_002746795.1 Chloroflexota bacterium
ATATTTACAACTGTGTATTCGAAAATGGGGGATTACATAACATTACTGTTAATGTTGGTACGCAGATAGGCACAAACACAGTTATCTAAAATATATTGGACAAAACATGGACAAACCCCTTTGCTTTTCTTTGAGTTAACATAATCCACGTGAGCGGCCAAATTTTGTATCTTACACCCTCTATACTAAATGAGTTTCGAGCTTGTTAGTGTAAGACCTGTAAGTCGCTGTTTTCTTGTAGCCTGCTTATATTAGATTTTTTGCTTAGTGCAATTTTTGTCTAAGTCGCTAATTGGCTATGTCGATGTTAGCTTTCTCGCCCCGACGCATCATTGTTTCTTTTGGTGAAGCTACGGGAGAGTAACCCCCTAACCCCGCTAACAACATAGGAGGATTAAGGGGATACGGCTCATCACTGTTTCTTTCGGAGCCAGCTGACGTTGATACCTGAGTATCGTCACCCTGGATACTTTTCTGCCTGTGGGGCGTGTATCACAAAGAACAGCTTCCCTTCGCTGTAAATCCTGTACGCCTAGACCTTGCTAGCATCAGCAACCACACTACTGGTCTATTTCATTAGTTCGGTGAAGTTTATTTCAGTCCACCATGCCCGGCCGAACCGTTGGCTCAGTTGGTATTACCAACCGCATGATATTCGATTAAAAAAGATGCTAAAACTATTATACCACAAATGACAAACGCTCTCATGTTTCGTTAATCTTTTGTGGATATTGGTATTATACCACACTTTTGCTTGGGTGTGATTTTTTGGTTTATAATTCAGTTATGTCTATAAAAATGACACCGATTACGGTAAATCTGCCAAGGCGCTCTGTTGATATGGCATTCATGAAAAAGGGATTGATGAAAATCATGGAGGAGCCGCAATCTGACTTTGAGCAGTTTGTGGCGACCTGGCGTCCCAAGAATCGCCCTAAGATTATCCTTGAGGTGAAGGATCGCCCCAAGAGCCTAATAGCGTTTACGGGTGTCAAAAGTAATTGGTCTAAGGGGAAGAAGGCAACTAGTGAGGACAAGTTCATGTTCCTGGCACGGGGAACAAGCAAACGGCACACCTGGATGCATCCCAAGTTTAAGCCAAAAACAAGACGTGGGCAGATCCGATCCGGAGCCGGTGGTGGGGATCGGGAACCGGTGCGGTTGTCAAAAAAGCCTATCGCCCCAGGCATCGAGGCACGCGACATAGAGAAGGCGGTGAAGAATAAACGCAAGCAGAAAATTGTGCGCGATGTTAAGTCTCTATATCTGAAAACGGCATCCCGTATGGGCTTAGCGTTGATTTAGGAGGTGGTATGTATGAAGGTAATAAAAAAGAATAAGAAAACGGTTTTGATGGAAGATGAACGCGGGTACAGATTTTACATCCCTACAGAAATTTACGAGGATGATGAAGCGGATTACAAGAAAAACAGCATTCCCTACTCGTTATCTTTTGACCTGGTTTTAACAGAGTTATTTGATGCGGAGAAGATCACGCGTGAGCTTTATTCAGCGGGGGTACATACGCTGTCTGATGTTCTTGATAATCGCAAAATGGTTAATGATATTCTCAAGAAAAACATCTCATGTGACAAGATCATCCACGCGGTAACAGGTAATCATCAGGTTTCGCTGTAAACCCGCTAAATTTAGGCGTAGACGACTTTTTGTTTCGAAAGGGTATTACGTATTGTCTCTATGTACCTCACCTCGTACAGCGCCGTTTTGCGCTTAATTAAGCCAATTTGTTATTCTGTAATTATGTAAAATAAAAGAGTTTCCCTCCTTAATAGAGGGATATTTTTTGTAAATCTTTAAGGAGGATTTAGAACTATGGCGGATAAACAAGTGTACAGCTCCGGACAAAACGGAGCCTTGTGGATTCTCCCGAATGGTCCCAACACAAAACCCAGTTATTTACCATGTTACGACCTGGAGGATATTGCGCAGTCTAAGGGAAGCATTACCCTGATTCAGTGTATAAACGAGCGCGGTGAGTATGAAACGTTGGGTGCTACCCGGGCTGCTCCGGAGCCTACCACAACTTCTTTGGGCACATATCTTGGACCAGTAGCTGATTGGATGGAGACGGTTAATTGTCCATTCGGTTTGTATGTGATGCTGAGTTGCGGACAGCGTGGCGTGTTTGAGAATTGGGATCGGGCTATGCTGCTTCAGGTGAAGGCGGTTACCAATCATAATATCAGCGGTGTGGTGCGCAGAGAAGAAGATGTCCCGGCGATGCACACCTTTGATATTGAGGCTGCCCCGGGGATTACCCATTACTTCAGATTGACTTCGGCCGAACAGCCCATTGATACTGCTATTACAGGTAACATCCTTTCCATGCGATTCAGCGATGATGTAGCGTGTTGGGATTCTTGTGGTGGCGGTGCTGCCCTTTGCGATTACGGCATTGCCACTACAGCGGGTACTGCGTCTGCGTCAGGACAGGTTTTGTTGAGCCCTTCGCTTGGCAACACGGCTGAATGGGTACCGACAGCTGCTGCGCCGTTTGATGTTAATGAGGATGTGGCAGATGCGATTTTCCTGAAGGTTGGGCGTGACACCAATATGATTATTGCGGCACGTGGTACGACCGATGCGTCTGCGCCTGCTGAGATTGCGCGTAGCCTTGATAATGGTGCCACCTGGACAACTGTAAATGTTGGATCGACAAATGGTGAGTATTTTGTCAAGAAGGGCGCCCTGTTTGCCTTGAACGCGTATGAGATCTATGCCGTTTCTAGTGGCGGGCGTATTTACAAGTCTGAAGATAAGGGCGTTACTTGGGAAGTGCGCGAGGATGCCACCATCACAACCGACCCGTACCATGCCATTGCCATGGCTAACTCTAGAGTTGGGTATGCCGTGGGCTCTTCGGGCTTGGTCGTTAAAACGCTTGATGGTGGCAAGACTTGGGGTCAAACTGGCAGTGCAGCGGGATCGGATGCCTTGTATTCAGTATCTACCTTGAGCCGAAACCGGGTCTGGGTAGGTTCCACCCAAGGTGTGATATACGAGACCATCAACGGCGGTGTTACCTGGAAAAGTCGTCAGCTCTTTGGCAATACATCCCCGGTCAATGATATGGCTTGGTTGGATGATTACACCGCTTATGCTGCTAATGGGGCAACGGTGCAATTTACCATCAATGGCGGGTTCTCTTGGGAGAAAATTGACGATACCACAAATTTGTTGGGGGCTGATGCTTCATCTATCAATGCATGCAGCACCCGTCTGGTGTATAGCGCAGCGGGAAACAACATTGTCCAGTCTGCATTATAAATAATCGAAATCATTAAAATAGCTCTTGTGGGGAGGTTATTGAATGAGTAAGGAATTGACGATAAATGGGTATAAGCTAGAGGTGACAGCGATTGCGCCTCTAGCTCCCAAAGCTTTAGAATTAGGATACAAAAGACGACATCCAGAACCAAAGCCGCCAACGTACACGGTAGAGGCGGTTGCTGGGGTAACCGAAACGTTTCCACATACCAGCGAAACGATACAAGGTGAGAGCCAGGAGGTAAGGGCAGCCTTTCTTAGGTGGAAGGAGGCACATGACGCCTGGACAGCGGAATTGACACAAAAGACCCTCCGCTTATTTATTAGTGAGGGGATAAAGGCTAAGCTTACGAAGGCGCAGGAAAAGAATCTTAATGCGCGTGCTAAGGTTCTTGGTGAAGAGGTTCCTGAGGGTGAAGCGGAACGAAACGTGTTTTACCTTGAAATGTTTATTGTTGACAGCCCGGCAACAATGGAAACCCTCATGAAAGAGGTGCTGTCTGAGACGGGAATCGATGATGAGGCACTTGCGGTTGCCTCAGAAACGTTTCGGGATTAAATGGAATGGTATTCCCCACACTGATTTATCGTTGCCCCAAGGTAAGTGGCGATTCGATGATGACAATGCCTTTGGGGCAATGATATTTCAGATGGTGCATACATCCCGAGAAATGGGAATAACCGTATCAGAGTTCTTGCAGCTGCCCCGAGATGAAAAGGCTATTCAAATAGCTTACTCCAATATTATATCTAAGATGGAGGCGGTTAACGCGCAGGAGCGGGAGGATGACCTTCGCAGGCAATCCCAGAAGGCTAAACGGAAATAGGAGGATAGGTGAGCGCTGAACGTGTCGGCCTAATGGCTGTTTTTGATTTAAGCAAATTCAATAGTTCTTACAGCCAGTATCTGCGCAAACTTGGGGCACTTAACTCCCGCACTGTAAGCACGGCACGTGCGTTAACACAATCCTTTGTTGGGTTCGGTAATCAGCTCTTAAAGATCGGCGGTATTCTTAGTGGTGTTGTCGCGGTAGCTGCGGGTATTGCTGCTAAGAAATTGGCTGATATGGTTACCGGTGCCGTCGATAAAGCTGCGGATCTTGAGCAGGGGGTGGCGAACATTGCCTCCGTGCTTAACATGACTAAGGACGAAGCCTCTGTTCTTAAAGATGTAATTATCGATCTGGGTATCGACCCCCGCTTGAAGGTGACAACATTTGAGGCGGCTGATGCATTAGAGAAGCTGGCAAAAAACGGCATCTTTGCCGGCTTATCCGTTGCTGAGGTCAAGGATGTTGCCCTGGATGCCGGTACTGCTGTTGTTATGCTTGCCAACGCTACGGGTGCGGACTTTGCCCAAGCAGCTAACATCTCGAGTACAGCGATGGAGATATTCAATCTAGAAGCTAGTGACATGATTGATATTGTCTCCAACATCACAGGGGTAACCACAAACAGTAAGCTCACCATTCAGGACTACGAAGTGGCACTGCGTAATGGTGGTGCTGCTGTAGCTGCCTTTGGTGTCAGTCTTGAAGATTTTAATACCTTGGTTGCCTTATCCGCAGAAGAGATGGGTACAGGCCAAAAAGCTGGTACCGGCTTGCTTAACTTCATGAACCGTCTAACGCCAAACACTAAAAAGGCAGAGGACGCGATGAAGGCATTAGGTCTGATGACCGCCGATGGTACAAACCTGTTTTTTGATTCTGCTGGCGAAATAAAAAGCATGGCTGAGGTCTCACACCT